>NZ_CALLVU010000021.1 GCF_938015485.1 uncultured Lachnoanaerobaculum sp.
CCAAAGGTTGTCCACTCTTATTACCATAAAGAAGAGTATACTTATCATCATTACTATGATAATAAAACTTGTACCGCATCTTTTATGCTCTTTTGAGCTTTTCATTACATTTTCGACATTCAGCTCAAGGCCATGTTCTATACAGTTGATGCATTTATGCTCCGCACCATGGTACATAAAGGTTCTCTTTATATCTTCCATCCTTGAGATCATCTTTATATAGAAGATAAATATCGCAATTCTTATTACTCCCTCAAATATGGCAATAACATAGTAGTTGTCAATTTTGGCTTTGATGATATTGCTGAGCAACATCGGCAATACCATAAAGATTGCTACAGATGCCAATATTGAAATAAACATTGTGACACCCATTATTACCTTATCAAGCTTATCTCCGAAAATTGCAATCAGCTTCTCTTCAAACTTTGACGGCTTTGAATCTTCATCATCTTCAAAAAAGCTTGCTGAATATGCCAATGTCTTCATTCCCAATACCAATGAATCTACAAATGCAAATATTCCTCTAAGAAACGGAAGTCCAAGCACGGGAATCTTTGTAGTAAGACTCTCATACTTATCTTCCATCACTGCAATTGTTTTATCCGGCTTTCTTACCGCTGTAGAGTATCTGTCACCGTTTTTCATCATGATGCCCTCTATCACAGCCTGTCCGCCTATTCCTGAATATTTCATATTCTCTCCTGTAATCTTAAAAAAGAGTCAGACACCTGCCTGACTCCCCCTAATAAATAGTATATCTTAATCTTATTATTCAGCCTTAACACCATACTTACGGTTGAACTGCTCAATACGACCACGTGCCTGAGCTGACTTCTGCTGACCTGTATAGAAAGAATGGCACTTAGAACAAATTTCTACGTGGATATCTTCCTTTGTTGAACCTGTAACAAATGTGTTACCACAGTTGCAAGTTACTGTTGCCTGATAATAATTTGGATGTATTCCCTGTTTCATAATTTCACCTCTTTAAAAAATTTAACGGTTACATAAAGTAGACTCGTTACAAAGTACATCTTAGAATAGCATAAATGAGGATAAATTGCAAGAGTGTAATTTACTCTTTACTCTTTCCTAGGGTGAAAAGTTTATTTCCACAACCCCTATGTTAAAGTTGCGTTTAGTCTTACACATATTTCAACTTTTACAATAGTTGCGTTTAGTAGTACAATTCAGATAAGACAGCTACCGGAAAGGTAGGTGCCACTATAACATCTTTAAACTCATTTTCACATTTAACACTTGAAGATAGACGAATTATTCTAACCGGTATTACTAACGGTTCCACGAAGACTGCCATTGCTGAAACTATTGGTAAAGATAAATCAACTGTTTGTAAAGAAATTAAATCACATCGTAAGCTGACATACAGATGCAGCATGCCGCTTGAATGTAACAACTACAAGAAGTGCCCTTTTGGACGTGAATGCAAAACTGATTGTATACTTTACTCTCCATTCCACTGCAAAAGACGTGACCGCTCTCCCGGTGCATGTAACGGCTGCACAAACTGGCGTCATTGTCGTTTTAACAAATATAAATATTCTCCGGAAGACGCATGGAATGATTATCGTTATACACTGGTAGACTCCAGACAAGGAGTAAATCTTACAGTTAAACAAGCTAAGGACATTGCGGATGTGATAGCACCTCTTCTTAAACAAGGTTTATCTCCATATCAAATACTTGCTTCGCACCCTGAACTTGGTATTTCCGAAAAGACTTTATACAACTACATAGAAGGTGATGTATTTCATGAAATAGCCGGTATTACTGTTCTTGACCTTAGAAGGCAAGTCTCTCGTAAAATTTCAAAAAAGAAATCTAATGGTTTTAAGAAGAGAGCTGACAACAAACATCTGATTGGACGTAACTACAATGACTATAAACAATATATTGACGACAATCCTAATGCTCTTATAACGCAGATGGATACAGTCTATAACAACGAAACCACAGGGCCATTTATTCAAACTTTTAAGTTTATTCCATCAGGCATCCTATTTGCACTCTACCAAACTGAAAAGACTTCCACTGCTATGAAGAATGGAGTCGATACTTTAGAAAACATCCTTGGCAATGATGTATTTAGAAAATATGTGAATGTCTTACTAACTGATAGAGGTTCTGAATTTTATGCAGCAAAGGATATGGAAACAGGTGTAGATGGTACCACACGTACCCGCGTATTTTATTGCGACCCAATGCAATCCGGGCAAAAAGGATCTATAGAAAACAACCACATACAGCTACGGTATATACTTCCAAAGCAGACTGATTTAGTTTCTCTTGGGTTAACTGATCAAGATGCGCTTAACCTCGTACTAAGTCATCTAAACTCAGCACCGGTTGAGAAATTTGGTGGTAAGAGTCCATTAGAGGTAGCATCTTTTATGTATCATGATCTATATGAAAGGCTTATTTCGTATGGCATCAAGGAAATAGAAAAAGATAGGATTGTTTTAAAACCCTATCTTCTAAAAAATAGATAACTCTTATTATAGGTGGCTGTCAAGAGCGTCTCACACAGGTATTTTACAAGTGGAAGTTAGTCCTACACTCAAAAAAATTCGATTAAAATCCACTTATTTGTCATGCCAAAAAATGACACCTATACACCTAAATAGCCCCCTATAATACTTGTATTGTAACAGTTATTGCACCTTTTTAATAGTATAAATGTTATATTTCTTTGATTCTGTAAAACTAAATGCAACTTAAATATTTTCACTTTTTAAGTTGAACTAACATTTACACTTCAGCCTCTTTACTCTTTGATTTAAGATATAATATCAAACTCCAAAGATCCGACAACGTATATCCTATCATTAATACCATATTTTACTTTACTTTCAAACTCGATCAATATTTCCTCATCACATATACTTGTTTTGGCATAAAGTGAAAATTCATCTACAATTCTTTTTACTTCTACTGTCGCTATTATATGTGAGGAATGTCTATGTGGCTGTTCAAACATAAGTTCACCGTTTTTAATATAAGAGCCTGTTACTAAATCTATTCTTAATTTACCTTTTATTATACTTCCAACAAACTTCCGTTCAGATTTCTTGTCGTTATCTATATATTCATCATATTCCGTAAAATGTACTATAATCTTATTTTTGTCCTCCATTTCAGCATCAACAAATCTATCATAACCGAATGTACAGATATTAATAATTTTCAAATTCATAATACTTTCTTTTTCTCATACCTTTTATAAATTAAAAAGTTTTAGGGTCTTCATACATCCAAGTCTCATTCCATGGTACTTTCGCATATAACTTATCTATATCATCCTTTGTATAAAAGTGCATTTCCATAAATACATCTTCCGGAAACAATTTAAAATATCTATGCAAAAATTCCAGTAATAATCTGCCTCTACCTGAAATATCTTCAAAGTTAAGGTAATCCGGTACTTCTTCTCCCATACTTGGAATATATTCTCCAAGCTCTATTTCCACATCAGGATAGAAGTAAATTATAATATGGTCATTATCATCTAATGAATCAAGTTCGTCCTCATCCCACTTTCTTACCCACTCATCATTAAAAAAACTCACACTTAAACACACTCTTTCACCTGAACTCATATCCACTTTATTACTTGAATAAAATCCCATTTCAGTAAATATATCAATTATTATATCCAAGTCTTTTTCTGTTACATATTTACCTTTTCTAAACAGCGACGCTGATGCTCCCATTATCTTAATGTTCTCCCTAATTATTTTAGTGTTTACTTTTCTCTTTATATGTATCAGGACCTTTGTAAATCCACCCTGCGTCCTGTTCAGACATATTATATATTGTATCAATACTTATAATTCACTTATATAGCAAGGCGGTATTTTATCTGCCAGCCATACTTTTTCATTTCCGTGATAAAATACCGCTCCGTCCTCATATGCTTTCTTAGAATCAATTTCCAATATACATGGACTCTTATCACGTCTAAGTCCTACTTTTTTTGCTGTATCTATATCAGCTGACAGATGTACATATTGTCTGCTCATAGGTAAAAGCCCGTTCTTTTTTATGCTCTCAACAAATCTCCTTGCAGTACCATGATATAATTTATCAGGAGGAGTCTTCTCTTCCTTTACTATATGCATCGGTATAGAATGCCCGTACAAAGCCCTTATTTTTCCTGCATTTATTTCATGTCTTTTCTTTTCAGACTTATCAATCATAACCGCCAAATCATTTTGAGTAATATATCCAAACTTACCTTCTGTATTCAGCGCATTCAAAAGCTGCTCTATACTTACCCAACCTTCTTCATCCATTTCAAGTTCGTACTCCCAAGGTGCATGTCGAAGTGCATATGAAACTTCCTTACTTAATTCTTCATATTTCATCGTATTCCCCTTCTTCTATCATCTCATCTATCACTTCTCTAAACCAATCCCAAAAGCTTTCATAGTCCTTTCTCTGTTCCCATCCTGAACTTGCAAAATCGTTGATTTTTTGAACCCTTCCGCCTTTGTCGATATCAAAGCAAACTATATCATCATTGTCACCTCTTCTTGCAAAGGGTACCAACTTTCTGTCGTGGTATCTTTCTTGCAATCCCTTTATTCTCCACGCAGCCTGTTCATAATCCATCAAATACCAAAAATCAAAGTCCGTCAAACCCAAATGAACAATTTTTAAAAGTTCTTTAGGATATTCAAATCCCTTGTATATACTTCCGGCATCTAATAATTTCAATTCCACGCTTTCCTCCTTTAAACATTTTAACAGGTATATAAAATATAACTTGACTCAAGAACTGTTTATTTATAGAAAAAAGAAACAATCTAAGAGCATTTTTTGTATGCTGCCTTAGCTTGTTTCTTTGACTTGATTAATTCAAACTATAGTGACACAATCTTATCCCTTGATAACCCTGTAAGTTCCATTATAATGTTTATATCAAAACCCTTTTTCTTCATACTTTGGGCAATACTTATCTTTCCCTTCTCTTCTCCACGCTTTTCTCCTATCTTTTCCCCTCTTTTTTCTCCGCGTTCTTCTCCACGTTTCTCGCCTTCACTAATCCACTCAAGCTTTAACTGCTCTATAAGTCCGCTCATTTCCCTGATTCCTCCTTCTGTTTCTTTATATCTCCTTTTTATGCTGCTTGTCTTAGGAAATTTATCATTGTAGCAATCGCCTTCAGTAAATACCTTCATCAACTGTGAAACATCTGAGCCGTTATCTACTACCGAATTTACATAAACCTCTTCAAATCCGTTATTTATTACTTCACCTGTCTCTCTTATTACTCTGTCAACATGATATAGCGGCAGTTTCCCTTTAAATATATCAAACCTTGATATAAACACTACACATACATCAGGCACAAATTCAAATTTTATTCCTGGATCCGCAATATTTGTTGTAATAACAGCTCCGTTATAACGCACCCTCTTTTGATGGTTATCATCATCAGCCTTTTGAACTTCTATATTGATTTGTCTGCCGTCTCCTGTCATACATTTAGTATCAAGTATTACAGAACGTCCCTGTAAATTTTTTCCTACCCACTGAGGCATACTTTCAAGCACTGTCAGCTTGTTATCGCCTAATATAACTCTCAATACTTCTTCACAAAACTCCTTCTCCTCAGCCATTTTGCAAAACATGGTATCATCCATAGGATTAAGAGCCTTTGCATACTCACGAATTTTTGCCTTTACAGACATATGACACTCCTTCTTGTCGCAGTTAACATAGTCCCCATAGGTCTATTATAGCATATATAATAAATTTATTGCATTTTAATCTTTCTATAAACAAATCGGCTCAAAAAAAGAGTTGAATAATCAACCCTGCCAAAGTTCTATATGAAATACTGAATATACAGCCAAGTAGCCTTAACTACTTGACTGCATATTATGAAGGAAAAGTGTTACCCATGCACGGGCCTCTAAAATGGTTTTTAGAAACTTATAGAAATTCAGATTAACAAGAGCGGAAAGTGCATTTTCCATAGATTACCTTAGAT
>NZ_CALLVU010000022.1 GCF_938015485.1 uncultured Lachnoanaerobaculum sp.
GAAGTTTTACTCGTGGCGATAGGCCATAATTTATATAAATATCAGAAAAAAAAGATAAGAAACAGAACTGCCGCATAGATTAAAAAAAGAATTTCTATGGGGTAGGGGAATTGCGCTTTTTTTGCGTATGATTTCAGTCATTTATACACAATAATTGCAAAAAGGGAGATGCGAAAAAACTCAATAGAGTTTTTTCACACACCCTTTCTTTTATATTTCCACTTCTATTCCGTCTCTCCAGATTCTGTCAAGATCATAGAACGCTCTGTCCTCTCTAAGGAAAATGTGCACTACTATATCTCTGTAGTCAAGCAACATCCATGTAGCATTCTTATTTCCCTCAACAGCCTTCGGAAGTATTCCCTCTTTTCCCAAAACAAAATCTATTTCATCTGAAATAGCCTGTACCTGATTTATATTATTGGCACTTGCTATTATAAAATAATCTGCAATCGAGCTTACTTTACTGATATCAATCACCTTAATATCATCGCCTTTTTTATCCTCAATAATATTATAAATCTTTTTTACAATCTCTTTTAATTCCATCTACACCTCATCACTTAATTCATATGTAAACTTATCAATATAAATCCCCTGACTGCCTAAATATTCGATAGTCGACTTCGCTATCACCTTCACAGCCTCTGATATATCACGAAAAGAAAGTATTCTTATCCTGTCAAGATCAGGCAAGTTCTTTCTATTCGGCTCAATATAATCTGCAACAAAGACAATTTTTTCCAGCATGGTCATATCTTTTTTACCGGTAGTATGCCATCTTATTGCCGAAAGGATATCCTTATCTTCTATTCTATAGTCTTTTTTTGCCAAATACGGTGCATATATCGCATGAAGAATCTGCGGTGCCTTATCAGCTATCAAAGCCACATAATCTCCGTCTGTATAAGGATCGATATATCCTTTCATATCATCCTTAAGCTCCGAAGATTTTTTAGCCTTGGCAACATCATGTAAAATTCCTGCAAGTTCCGCCTTCAATATATCCTCACCGTAGCACATGGCAAGCGCCGCCGCAGTATACGCTACTCCAATAGTATGTTCATATCTTTTTTTAGGTAACTTTTCTTTTAAATCCGCCTTTATAAGGTCAATATTTTCACGACTTAAATCAAACATATATTTTATTCTCTTTTATATACCTGCAAACACTTTTCGGAACATATTTTTCTATATCTTCTCCCGCTTTTGCCAGTTCTCTAATTATTGTTGAAGATATATCCACATCCATAGTATCAATAAAGCTGATTCCCTTTATCTCATACTTGCTTTTCAAATACTCAAATTGGCTTTTCAAGGTCAAACTCTCATTTGAATAATCCCTTGAAGCCACTATAAGATTTGCAATTTTTAATATAATTTCAGGATTTTTCCAAGTCTCTATCTCATAGAAGGAATCCGCTCCCATGATAAAGTAAAAATCATCACCTGCAAATCTTCCTTCAAGCTTTTCAAGTGTATTAAAGGTATATGAATTTCCTTCCAAAGTATTCTCAAAATCCGAACAATAAAAACCTTTATGGTCTTTTATTGCAAGTTCGATCATATCCTTTCGTACCGAAAAATCACTCACAACCTTATTAAGTTTATGTGGAGGAGTCTTTGCAGGCATAAACCATATCTCATCAAGCTTACATTTTTCCTTAGCTTCTTTAGCCAGTATCAAATGCCCTAAATGTATAGGATCAAATGTACCGCCAAGAATACCTACCCTTTTCATACTACTTCGGAAGAATTATTTTTCTGTTCTTCGGTTCATCAGCCTGCTTATATAAGACTATCTTCTTACCGATAACCTGAACAACTTCACTTCTTGTAAGAGATGCAATCTCATTTGCAATAATCTTAGGATCGTCGGCACAATTTTTCAATACCGATATCTTTATCAATTCTCTAGGCTCCATCGCCTCCGCAACAGCCGCTACATTTTCATCTGTCAAAGATGCCTTACCGATTTGCATTATCGGATCAAGTGTCATAGCCAGCCCCTTTAAATATGCTCTTTGTCTACTGTTCATTTCTCTCCTAATTATTTATAATAATCAAATTCATGGCCATACATACGAACGGTATTTCCGTCTTCTATTCCGGCTTCTTCAAGCTTTTCAAGCACTCCTGATGTCTTAAGGAACTTTTGGAAGAAATCAAATCCCTTCTCCGAATCAAGATTGGTATATCCAAGCATTTTCTCGATTCTCGGTCCCTCAACCACAAATACTCCGTCCTCATCTATCTCCACTGTAAACGGAAGATTCTTGTCACTTGAATAATCTATTTCAAATTCTTTTTCAAAGACTGTAGGAGTCCTGTCAATAGTTGAAAGGATATTTACAAGCTCATATAAAAGCTCAGGTATACCCTTTCCGCTGACACCCGATATAGGGAATACCTTAATATCCGGAAAAACCTCTCTTATTCTCTTTATATTATCGTTTTCTTCGTCATAGATTGCATCTATCTTGTTTGCAGCAATCACCTGCGGC
>NZ_CALLVU010000023.1 GCF_938015485.1 uncultured Lachnoanaerobaculum sp.
GTAACTAATATTGACATAATTCCTCCAAAATATCAGTTTTTTAAACTGTAATAAATATATTGATTATTTAAATTTTATAATAAAATATATATTAAATCAACAAATATTTATTTCAAAACTTAGTGATGGAAAAGTCTGATACCTGTGAAAGCCATAGTCATATTGTACTTGTCACAACACTCTATAACCGCATCATCTCTTAGTGAGCCCCCCGGTTGTGCTATATACTCCACTCCGCTTCTTTTTGCTCTTTCTATATTGTCGCTGAAAGGGAAAAATGCATCGGAGCCTAGACAAACTCCGCTTAGATTCTTTAACCACTCTTTTTTTGCTTCTCTTGTAAACTCGCTTGGTCTTTTAGTGAAGAGATGTTCCCACATACCGTCTGATAAAAGCTCTTCCACGCTGTTGTCGCCGATATATACATCTATTGCATTATCTCTGTCGGCCCTTTTTACACCTTCTTTAAAAGGAAGTTCAAGTACACATTTTGCCTGTCTTAAAAACCAGTTGTCGGCCTTGTTTCCTGCAAGTCTTGTACAGTGAATCCTTGACTGCTGCCCGGCACCTATACCTATTGCCTGTCCGTCTTTTACATAGCATACTGAATTTGACTGAGTATACTTTAATATTATCAATGATATAAGCAAATCAAGTTTTTTATCTTCAGGCAGATTCTTATTTTTTGTCACAATATTTTCAAGTAGCGACTTATTTATATCCAGATTGTTGTGTCCCTGCTCAAAAGTAATACCGAAGACCTGCTTTTTTTCAATATCGTCAGGAGTATAATTTTCATCAATTTGAATGATATTGTATTTGCCGTTTTTCTTTGCCTTAAGTATCTCAAGCGCTTCATCACAAAATCCCGGAGCTATCACACCGTCCGATACTTCTCTTTTTATAAGCAGTGCAGTCTCTTTATCACAGATATCGCTAAGTGCTATAAAATCTCCGAATGAAGACATTCTGTCCGCACCTCTGGCTCTTGCATAGGCACTTGCAAGCGGACTTAGTGTAAGATCGTCTACCCAATATATCTTTTTTAAAACCTCATTAAGCTCTAAACCTATGGCCGCTCCTGCAGGTGAAACATGCTTAAAGCTTGCGGCTGCAGGCAGATTACTTACCTTTTTAAGCTCCGATACCAGCTGCCAACCGTTTAACGCATCTAAAAGATTGATATATCCCGGATTGCCGCATAATACTTTTATAGGAAGTTCGCTGCCGTTTTCCATATATATCTTTGCAGGCTTTTGATTCGGATTGCAGCCGTATTTTAAAACCAACTCCTTCATTACATACCCTCCAATTTATTCTTTATTATTTGCTCATACTTACCTGTAGCCATATCAATGTATCTTACCGCAAGCGCTATTTTATTGTCGGTATTCAGTGAATTCCACAGTGAATTACAAAATTCATCTATACTTCCCTTTAAACTTACCTTAACAGGCTCACCTTCAAAGCTCTTTAGCGGATCGGAGTTTTCTTTGTAGGTGTGAATTAAAAATCCTTCACCGGATTTCGGATTGTCATAGTTATAGAAAAATCTAAGTGCTTGAGAATCGTCACCTTCATCACTTTTTAATATGGAAAGTTTCAGTTTAAGCCCGGATTCAATGTCGATAAGTCCTGATATTCTTGGAGTAAAATTCGGTACGTCAGGTTCAAAAGTCCTTGTATACAGTGCATCCTCAAAACTCCTTTTCTCCTTAAGATACTCATATATCGTATCCGTCTGGTCTCCATTTGTTACAATGATTTTCTTTCCCAGAACACGTACAGGTGAGTATATTATAAGTGAAGGGTCGCTTAAAAGGCTCTCATCAAAAGCCTTTGTCCTTATATCATCATTACTTACCTCAAATACTCTGTTTCTGGAATTGGTACTTCTTCCCATGATAAAGTACGCAAATACGGCCCTGTTATCCTCGGATTTGCCTAATATGATGCCTCTACCCGGATACTCTTTAGCTGCAAGATAATCAAACATAAAACCTCCTAATCGTTTCTAAGTGCTGTAAGCGGACTCAGCTTCATAGCCCTAAGTGACGGGAAAAATCCTGCCAGCATACCTATTATGACTGCAAAGATTATTGCAGATATTACAAGCCAAAGCGGTATTCTGGAAATATCTCCCTCAACTCCCGAAACTGAAGCGGCAACGCCTAAAGCATTTATTACAATTGAAATAATAAAACTAAAAATCACTCCGGTCAAGCCGCCTATAAGTCCTATGGCACCCGACTCTATAAGAAACATATCTCTGATACGGTTCATATCACAACCTAAGACCTTCATGATTCCTATTTCTTTGGTTCTCTCATATATACTCATCATCATAGTGTTGGCGATACCTATAGACGCAACAAAAAGTGATACCGCTCCGATGCCGCCAAGCACCATCTGAATCATATTTGTAGAATCCTTACTCTGCTCAATCCACTCCATCTGTGACTCGGCCTGATAACCCATTTCTGTAATTTGTTTTTGCACCGCCATTACATTTTTCATATCGTCCACATATACCTTTGCGGAGTCATATACGAGATACTTTAAAGGTTTCCCCTTTTTGGTAGTAGGCTGATCCGGGATAAGTCTGTTTTTATATATTTTCTTTAACATCACCTTTAGAGAATCTATATTACAGTAGATTCCGTAGCTGTAATTATTATAATTGTCATATTCATCCATAGATGCACCGCCCTTTACAACACCTGCCGTTTCAATGATGTATTTTTTTGGAGGCTTAGGGGCATTATCTCCGCCTGCATTTGCCTTTTCAAAGGAATCCGTATCAAAAATAACAAACATAGGCTTATAATAGTCAATATTAGGAAGTTTATTTGTATCATAAAAAGACTCACTTGGCTTCTTCTGATTAAAAAAATCCCTTATTACAAAATTTCCGTATACAAACTCAAGTTTTTTCTTATCTTTAGGCAGGTGACCGCTCTCAAGCTGTATCTCATCCATGTAGTCGTCACCTACACCGTATATCTGTTCTCTCAACATATACGGACCCTGCATTACAATAACTGATGTTGACAATACAGGCGATACTCCCTCTACATGTTCAAGTCTTGAAAAAGATTTTATCGTTTCATCTTTTATATATAAAGGCTCGGACTTTTTGCTTGTATCATTCTGTCTTGTATACGGCACGGATACATCAATAGCCTTTAGAGAGCCCGACTGTGCGATACTCTCTTTGTTAAGCTCGTCAAGTCCTATACCCAGAGAGAGCATCGTAACTACGGAAGCGGTACCTATCATTACACCAAGCACCGTAAGTACAGTTCTCAGCTTTCTTCTTTTAAGATTTGAAATACTTAATTTGAGTAAATCAAGTACTTTCATTATACCTGCTCCTTCTTATTCTTTCTCTTCTTCAACACAACAATCAATATAACAGCCGCAACTACAGCACCTGCAATAATAAATGGAACTATATTAAAGTGATTACTTTCACTATCAACTATATCAGGTTCTGTAATATCGGTTTCTTCCTCGGCTGATTCCGTGACATTTAGTATAAAATCTTTAGTCTCTTCGGTTACATTACCGTTTTCATCCTCATAGCTTATAGTCAAGTTTATCTTGCCGTCATCGCTTGTTACCGCTTTTCCCGTCAGGTTCACATCCACATTTCCG
>NZ_CALLVU010000024.1 GCF_938015485.1 uncultured Lachnoanaerobaculum sp.
GAAAATTATATTATAATATGACTTTTTTTATAAATAATAGCCTAAAAAATTATACCAAAAAGCTCTAATCACCACTTCGCAAAAAGATTGCAACATTTTCTTATTGACATTTAACATTTATGTAATATAATAAAGGTATCCCGACGAACAAAAGATTCGTTCTTTGCAAGAAAGGAAGTAAATGAAAAACAACTTTAAGAAGATAATTTTAGTTGCATCTGTTTTTTCAGCTATGATGGCGGGAAGTGCATATGCGGCTACACAGGCGGAAGTGGATTATGTTACAGGTCCGGCATTCGGTCTTAATGCGGATCAGTACGAGACAACACTTGACTCTTATAAACAACAGCAGGAGGCTGAACTTGTAGCGAAGGAGGATGAGGAGATAGCTGCCTTAAGAGCATCTGCAAGAGGCAGATCTGTAGGTAAGTTCAAAGCGTACGCTTACTCACTTGATACAGATCCTTCCAATATTACTACTGCAGGTACAAGACCTACTGTAGGAAGAACTATAGCTGCGGACTGGTCGGTGCTTCCGAGAGGAACCAGAGTTCGTATCGGAGACAGTGATACTATCTATGTAGTGGAAGATACAGGTGGCAATATTAAGGGAAAGACCATCGACATCTTCATGAACAATGACAGTGAGGCCAGAGCACATGGAGTAAGATACCCTGAGCTTTATGTCGTAGAGGGTGATGCAAAAGACGCTCAGCAAAAGATTGATGCGATTTTGGCAAGAAGAGCCGAGAGACAGGCAAGTCAAAATAAATAATAAGACCAAGAGATAGCAAATAAGTTAATATGTGAATAGGTTAGACGGTTACAAGCAGGTAACAAGACAATATAGGATTATTGTCTACACTTCGTTAAGAAGATATAATTAATACGTTTGCAAAAGGGATATTAGAGAGAAAATCAATTCGGTTTTCTCTTTTTTATATTGTAAAAATTTTTATATTAAAAAACTCCCGCAGTTTCCTGCGAGAGTCTTTTATTTATTTTGCAAACTGTCTTGGCGGTGTGTTTTCGTTAAGAAGTTCAAACTTATATCCGTCAGCCTTAAGTCTCTCTATAATTGTAGGGAGAGCATCGTGTACGAATGCTGTATTCGGCATATCATGCATAAGCAAAATGGAATGAGTATTCTCATTTACCTGCTTGATAGTCTGGTCAATAAGTTCCTGACCTCTCTTACCCTCTACGTCACCGTCAAATGAGTTCCAGTCAAAGTATACTATTCCTCTGTCTCTGACAGCCTGTAAAAGCTGAGGTCTGATAGCTTTGTTGTAACTTGCGTTGCTTCCGCCCGGGAAACGAAGCATCTTACTGTGCTCGCCTGTAGCCTTAAAAATAAGATCGTCCATAGCGTCATAGTCAGCCATAAATGCATCTACAGATGCATATATCTTCTTGTAGTTATGTGTCAAACTGTGAACGGCTACATTGTGACCTCTGTCTTTTATCTGCTTAAGCATGTTTATCAGAGGTTCCGTATCCATATACTGTGCTGTAACAAAGAAACAAGCCTTGATATTGTACTGATCAAGGATATCCAAAAGTCTTGGGGTACCTGTCCAAGGACCGTCGTCAAATGTGAAGTAAACTACCTTTTCATCAGGACCCGGAGTGCTCTCAGGTGCGGCTGTAGTCTCTTCGGCACTCTGTGAAGTCTCGCTCTCGGATACAGCTGAAATCTCACCTTCACTTGAGGTTTCGCTGTTATTTACTTCTACAGTTGTCTCTGTAGTGTCCTTTGATGCGTCCGCTACTTTAACATTTTTCTTTCTTGCATTCCAACCGTAGGCAACCATTGCCGTAAAAATACAGCAAAAGACCAATACTATAATAGGAACAACAAAATTACGTTTTTTTCTTCTACTTCTTCTTTTCATTTCTACCTTCCTTAGATAAATTGAATGCCCTGAGTCTTGTAGGATCTACGAAGATATATAGAATGTAGATGACAAACAGAGTATTCGAAACTTGTATTAGTATAACAGATAATAGGCGGTTTGTGTTGATATTTTTCTTAAATACTTTTAAAGGAATGATAAAACATAATTATGATATTCGGATAAATATAAGTACGGTCTTTAATTTAAATACTGTGATTTTGTTGACATTTATAATATATACATATATGATGTGTGTGTTCAAAAACAAAATGAAAAGGAAAATATTATGGTATATATTTGGCTGATTATAGGCTTTGTATGTCTTGTAGGCGGAGCGAATTTCTTTGTGGAGGGAGCTTCACAAGTGGCAAGAAAGCTTAATGTGCCGTCGGTTGTAATAGGTCTTACAATAGTGGCATTCGGAACAAGCGCTCCGGAGGCGGCGGTAAGTATTGATGCGGCACTGAAGGGGAGCAATGCGATAGCTCTTAACAATGTTATAGGTTCAAACATTTTCAATCTTTTGGCGGTAGTGGGTATATGTGGAATAATACATACGATGCCTGTGGACAAGTCGCTTTTAAAATTTGATTATGTGGTGAATATAGTGATTACCGTTATAACACTTGCTTTTATATTCCTTACAAGCGGTATAGGCAGAATAGAGGGCGGTGTACTTCTTATAATCTTTATAGCGTATATGATTTATACTGTAAGGTCTGCGCTTAGAGGAAGCAGTGACAATAAGGATGAAAACAAGAAAAAGCTCCCTCTGCCTTTGGCAATTGTCTATATAGTCGGAGGTCTTGCGCTGGTGGTATTAGGCGGTGACAAGGTTGTGGAGTCCGCCAAAGAGATTGCTTTGATATTCGGAATGAGTGAGACATTGGTAGGACTTACAATAGTGGCGATAGGTACTTCACTTCCTGAGCTTGTAACAAGTATTGTAGCTTCAAGTAAGGGTGAGAACGGTCTTGCACTTGGTAATGTTATAGGTTCCAATATCTTTAATATCATATTTATACTGGCATTCTCTTCAGTATTAAATCCTATAGGCGCGGATGTGGTAGCGGTATATGATACATTCTTTTTATTGTGTGCAACCTTGATGGTGTATATATTGGCAAAAAATGACGGTGAGATATCCAAAAAAGAGGGACTTGCCATGGTTATAGCCTATATAGCCTATACTGTATTTATTATATTGAGATAAAAATAAACCGATTCTTTTTGAGATAACTCATAAGAATCGGTTTTTTATTTTATGCAAAAATAAGTTTTATGCCAAGAAAGGCACAAGGAATAAGAATCCACAGCCTATGATGACTCCTGTCACTATAAGTACTATAGCGCAGTAACCCATAATATCTCTGGCGCCAAGTCCTGCAATACCCAGAGCCGGCAAAGCCCAGAAAGGTTGAAGCATATTTGTCCAAGCGTCACCCCATGCAATAGCCATAGCGGATACTGCCGGAGAAACTCCGATTGAATTGCCTGCAGGCATTACTATAGGAGCCTGTACAGCCCACTGTCCGCCGCCTGAAGGAACGAAGAAGTTTACAATACCTGCAGAGAGGAAAGTAAACAGCGGGAATGTGGTCTGAGTTGATATATTTACAAAGAAATCACTTATAGCACCTGCAAGTGACTGTCCGTTAGGACCTGCAGCCGTCATAACGCCCATGATACCTGCATAGAACGGGAACTGTAAGATGATACCGCCTGCACTCTTTGAAGCGTCTGTAATAGCTCTTACATAGCTTATAGGAGTTCCGTGGAATATAATTCCAAGTGTAAGGAAGATAAGGTTTACAACATCAAGTGATAAGTTCAGCCCCTTGTTGACAATTACAGAGTGTACAATGTAAATAATAGCAATTAAAGCTGTTATTATTGAAAGGAAAGGGTTGTTCTCAAGATGCTCGGCCGGTGTGGTGGCCTTGGTTATCTCAACCTTTTCTTCTACAAGCAGCTTAGGATCCACAGTTACCGTATCCTCAGGCAGCGGATGCATCTTCGCATTGACAAAAGCTATTACTATAATGATAGCTACTACAATGATAAGATTCCATGCTGAAAATATAGTCTGTGATGTAGGGATAGACTCGGTTACGGCGCCTGCGGTCTGCTTGTTTATCTCATCAGTATATGAGGCAAGCTGTAGAGGTATTGAACCTGAAAAACCTGCATGCCAGATTACAAAGCCTGAATATGCCGATGCGATAAGCAGTCTGTAGTCAACACCCTTTACCTTCTTTGCAATTTCCTTGGCAAGTATTGCGCCTACTACAAGTCCGAATCCCCAGTTAAGCCAACATGCAATCATAGATACCACTGTAATAAATACGATTGCGGATGTAGGACTTTTTGGAACTCCTGCCGCCGCATTTATCGCTCTCTTTACCGGCGGAGCGGTAGCAAGTGCGGTACCGAGTACAAGTACAAGAGCCATCTGCATAGAGAATTTCAAAAGACTCCAGATACCCTTACCCCAAGCATCGGCTACATCCCAAAGCTTCATACCTGTAACAGGCATTGCAGCACCGAAAACTACAATAGTAAGGATGATACAGAAGATGAATGCATCCGGCAAATACTTCTGAACAACATTTACACATGCGTTTGTAAATTTCTTAAACATTTATCTGCCTCCTTTTACGAATTGTTTAATTATTAACATTATATCAAAATACAATCCAAAAAACCACTATATATTCATAAAAAATTAAATGAAAATGCTTCGAAAATTCATAAAAAGCATTCCAACTTCAAAAAGGGATATGGCTATAAGCATATCCCCGATGTATAAAAGCATTATAGTAAAAGGCTTTTATGAATGTCTTTAAATTAGAATGTTTTTAAATCGTCGGCAACTTTTAAAGGAGCTTCGGTCTTTGCAATAACTTCATCTACACTTACGCCCTCAGCCACTTCTTTAAGTACAAGACCGTCATCTGTAACTTCGATTACAGCCAACTCTGTAACAATCTCATCAACCGCATGTATAGCTGTAGCCGGAAGATTGATAGACTTCAAAATCTTCGGTGAACCGTCTTTTGCGGTATGTGTCATAGCAATGACAACCTTTCTTGAACCTGTAACAAGGTCCATAGCGCCGCCCATACCCGGAACCATCTTGCCCGGAACTATATGGCTTGCAAGGTTTCCTTTTTCATCTACCTGTAATGCACCGAGAACAGTCATATCTACATGTCCGCCGCGGATGATTGCAAATGAGAATGCACTGTCAAAGTATGAAGCGCCTCGTAAAACGGTTACATTCTGTCCGCCTGAATTGATAAGATATTTGTTTTCAAGTCCTTTACCTGCAAGAGGTCCCATACCGAGAATACCGTTTTCGGACTGAAGTGTAATCTCTATTCCTTCAGGAACATAGTCCGCTACCATAGTAGGAAGTCCGATACCTAAGTTTACCACATCACCATCATGTAAATCACGAGCAACTCGTCTGGCAATTTTCTCTTTTGACATTATGATTCACCTCCTACAAGATAATCTACAAATATAGCCGGAACTGCAACATTCTCAGGCTGGATATCACCTACAGGAACTATAAGGTCCGCACCTACGATAACGACATCGGCAGCTGTAGCCATAACCGTATTGAAGTTCTTTGATGTAGCTGTGAAGTATAAGTTGCCCTTCTCATCGGCTATAGTTGCACCGATAAGAGCAAAGTCCGCTCTGAGAGGCTTCTCAAGGAGGTAATCCTTGCCGTCAATATTGAGAACCTGCTTGCCCTCTGCAACTTCCGTACCGACACCGGTAGGTGTAAGCACGCCGCCAAGTCCTGCACCGCCAGAACGGATTCTCTCTGCAAGAGTACCCTGTGGGCAAAGCTCAACTTCCATTGTGCCGTTATGCATCTTTTCTCCAGTTATAGGGTTTGTACCTATATGTGTTGCAATTACTTTCTTTACCTGATTATTGACAACCAGTTTACCGATACCGGTTGTAGGAGTAGCGGTATCATTACATATAAGTGTTAAATCCTTTACTCCCTTCTCAACCAATGCATCAATGATCGGTTCAGGTGTACCGCAGGCTAAAAAGCCGCCTACCATGATGGTTGCGCCGTCATGGATGTTTGCAATAGCGTCTTTGATTGAAACTATCTTCATTTTTATTCCCTTTCTACAACAATTGCTGTGCCCATACCGCCACCGATACATAGTGTGGCAAGGCCGCATTTTGAATCTCTTTTTTGCATCTCATAGAGCAGAGTTGTAAGTATTCTTGCACCTGATGCACCGATAGGATGTCCAAGTGCTATAGCACCGCCGTTTACATTGGTGATTTCTCTCTTAAAGCCGAGCTCGTTACATACTGCAATAGCCTGTGCCGCAAAAGCCTCGTTAGCTTCGATAAGTTCAAGGTCGTCTACTGTAACACCTGCCTTTTCCATAGCCTTTCTGGATGCAGGAATTACACCTAGTCCCATTACGCTAGGATCAACACCGCCTGAAGCATAGCCCTTAATAGTAGCCATGATAGGAAGCTTAAGCTCAAGAGCTTTCTCCTTGGAAGCGATAATGAACATTGCAGCACCGTCGTTGATACCTGATGCGTTACCTGCAGTTACGGTACCGTCTTTCTTGAATGCAGGTTTAAGCTTTGCAAGGTTCTCTATAGTAGTATTGAATCTTGGGAACTCATCTGTATCAAATACCTTAGGATCTCCCTTTCTCTGCGGGATAACTACAGGAACTATCTCATCTTTGAATCTTCCGGTCTCAATGGCAACCTGAGCTCTTCTTTGGCTCTCAACAGAGAAAACATCCTGATCTTCTCTTGTAATGCCCTTTTGCTCGGCGATATTCTCAGCTGTTACTCCCATATGATAGTTATTGAAGACATCCCAAAGACCGTCTGTAATCATCTCGTCTACAAGTGTCTGATTGCCCATCTTCACGCCGAATCTTGCTCCTCTTAAGATATATGGTGCGTTTGACATACTTTCAGTACCGCCTGCCAATACGATATCAGCATCGCCCGCTTTGATAATCTGAGCTGCAAGTTCAATAGTTCTAAGACCTGAACCGCAAACCTTATTTACTGAAAAAGCCGGAGTAGTATTCGGAAGACCTGCACCAAGTATTACCTGGCGAGCAATATTCTGACCGAGACCTGCACCAAGTACGTTTCCGATTATTGCTTCATCGATAAGAGAAGCGTCAATACCGGCACGCTCAATAGCTCCCTTTGCTGCTGTGATACCAAGATCCACCGCGCTTACACCTGCCAATGAACCGCCGAAACTACCCATAGCTGTTCTTGCAGCACTAACTATAACTACCTCTTTCATGTTTTTACCTCGTCATTCTATAAAAATGAACAATACCAAAGAGTGATTATCGCCCTGTATTGTTAGATATACGTTTCACCCATAGCATACCATAACTGTAAGGATTTATCTACCCCCTTATTATTGAAAATGGCTATAAAAAATATTGTATATTATCATATATATATTTTTTAAACAATGTGGTATAATGTATAAAAGTGTGAGTATGTATAAAATACTATAGACAGGTCAGGTTTATTCCATATCTAAGTAATAAAAAAGACAGCAAAATAATTTTGCTCAATTAAAGATTAAAAAATTCATACTTTTAATCAATGATGTATTTTGTATACAAGAAATTGCTTATGCAAAATATATATAATACTTAGTCAAAAAAACTGATTGAATGTCAGATACATATATGTTATATTTTTATCAGAGACTTTTATCATGTCAAATATGATTACTGACATGCAATATTTACAAGGAGGTGTTTTATGGGTTTTGTAAGATTTGACGCGGAAGGTGCGGTCGGTATTATTACTATTGACAGACCTAAGGCACTTAACGCTTTGAATTCCGAAGTGTTAGCAGATCTTGAGGCATGCTTTGACGGCATTGATACAAATGTTATAAGAGCGGTTGTATTGACAGGTTCAGGCGATAAGTCCTTTGTAGCCGGTGCGGATATAGGTGAGATGAGCAAACTGAGCGTGGCTGAAGGTGAAGCATTCGGTAAGAAGGGAAATGATGTATTCAGAAAGATAGAGACTTTCCCTATACCTGTAATAGCGGCAGTGAACGGATTTGCACTTGGCGGCGGATGTGAGCTTGCTATGAGCTGTGATATAAGAATATGCTCGGAGAATGCGGTATTCGGACAGCCTGAGGTGGGACTCGGTATTACACCGGGATTTGGCGGTACTCAAAGACTTGCCAGAATAATCGGAATAGGTATGGCTAAGCAGCTTATATTTACAGCAAGAAATATAAAAGCCGACGATGCTCTAAGACTCGGACTTGTAAATGCCGTTTATACAAGTGAAGAGCTTATGGTTCAGGCTAAGAAAATGGCATCTACAATAGCTGCAAACGCTCCTATAGCTGTCAGAGCCGCAAAGAAAGCCATCAATGACGGACTTCAGGTAGATATTGATAAAGCCATTGTTATAGAGGAAAAACTGTTCGGCAGCTGTTTTGAAACTCATGACCAGAAGGAAGGCATGGGTGCATTCATGGAGAAGAGAAAAGAAAAGAATTTTACCAATTCATAAATTTCGACTTGGTAAAGTATAGTTTTTATAAATTTAAATTATTTAAAGGTTTTTGAGAAAGGAAGTAAAAAGATGATAGTTGGTGTTATTGGTGCAGGTACAATGGGTTCAGGAATTGCTCAGGCTTTTGCTATGACTGAAGGTTATGAGGTTAGACTTTGTGATATCAAAGAGGAGTTTGCACAGGCAGGTTTTGCAAAGATTCAAAAGAATATCAATTTCCTTGTAGGTAAAGAAAAGATTACAAAAGAAGCGGGAGATAAGATTCTTTCAAAGATAAAAGTCGGACTCAGCAATATTTGTACAGACTGTGACCTTGTTGTTGAAGTTGCACTTGAGAAGATGGAAATTAAGAAAGAGATCTTTAAGGAACTTGAGAAGATTGTTCCTAAGGATTGTATCTTTGCTTCAAATACTTCATCACTTTCTATTACAAGAATCAGCGAGGGACTTGACAGACCTGTAGTAGGAATGCATTTCTTCAATCCGGCTGACAGAATGAAACTTGTTGAGGTAATCGGCGGAAAGAACACACCTGCAGAGCTTGTTAAGAAGATAGAAGAGATTGCCGTTGAGATCGGTAAGACACCTGTACAGGTTAAGGAAGCTCCCGGATTTGTAGTGAATCGTATCCTTATCCCTATGATCAATGAAGCAATCAATGTATGGGATGCAGGAACAGCAGATGCCGAGGGTGTTGATACGGCTATGGTTTTGGGATGTGCACATCCTATGGGACCTCTTCATTTGGCAGACCTTATCGGACTTGATATTTGCCTTGCTATTATGGAAGTTATTCACAATGAGACAGGTGATGACAAGTACGTACCGGCTCCTAAGTTAAAAGAACTTGTAGCTGCAGGTAAACTCGGTAAGAAGACCGGAGAAGGAATCTTCTCATATAAGTAATAAGTAAGATAAATACCCCCTTTTTACAGAGGTAAGAAGGGGGCATAAATATTGGTATAAATACAAAGGGCGGGTTTGTATTTACTATATATAAGGTGAAAGAAAACTAAGAAAGGATAATGCAAACAAAGACTTTCACTTTTATGTTTGCACTTGGATTTATTCAAGTAGGGTATTATTCATGGATTTTACTTTAGACAAGAAACATGAGATGGCGAGAACCCTCTTTAGGGAGTTTGCCGAAAAGGAAGTAAAACCTCTTGCAATAGAGGTAGATGAAACAGAAATATTTCCAAGAGAGACTGTAACTAAGATGGCTAAGTACGGTTTCTTTGGTATTCCTGTTGCAAAGGAGTACGGCGGTCAGGGAGCGGATCCGTTGGCATATGTTATGTGTGTTGAAGAGATTGCAAAAGATTGCGCTACTACAGCCGTTATTATTTCAGCACATACATCTCTTTGCTGTGATCCTATTGCCACATACGGTACACCGGCTCAGAAAGAGAAGTATCTTATTCCTCTTGCAAAGGGAGAGAAGCTTGGAGCATTCGGTCTTACAGAGCCTAACGCAGGTACCGATGCACAGGGTGTTGTTACAACTGCAGTTCTTGACGGTGATGAGTATGTACTCAACGGTTCAAAGATTTTCATTACCAACGGTAAGGAAGCGGATGTCTATGTAATCATTGCATGTACAGATGTGAAGGTGGATGCTAAGGGCAGAAAGAAAAAAATCTTCTCAGCATTCCTTGTAGAAAAGGGAACACCTGGATTCTCATTCGGTACAAAAGAAAAGAAGATGGGTATCAGAGGTTCATCTACATATGAGCTTATTTTCAACGATTGCAGAATTCCGAAGGAAAATATGCTCGGACCTGAAGGCAAGGGATTCGGTATTGCAATGCATACTCTTGACGGCGGTCGTATCGGTATTGCCGCACAGGCACTCGGTATTGCAGAGGGCGCACTTGAGAGAACTATAAACTATGTAAAAGAGAGAAAGCAGTTCGGAAGAACTATCGGTGCATTCCAGAATACACAGTTTGAGCTTGCAAATATGGCAACCAAAGTAAAAGCGGCACAGATGCTTGTATACAGAGCTGCAATGGCTAAGGCTACACAGAAGACATATTCTGAAGAAGCCGCAATGGCTAAGCTTTTTGCTGCCGAGGTAGCTATGGAAGTAACTACCAAGGCTGTTCAGCTGCACGGCGGATACGGTTATACAAGAGAATACGAGATTGAAAGAATGATGCGTGATGCAAAGATTACAGAAGTTTACGAAGGTACAAGTGAAGTACAGAGAATGGTAATCGCCGGTGCATTGCTTAAATAAAGTTGCTATTACGAATGGAGGATGTCATGAAGATAGTTGTTTGTATTAAACAAGTGCCGGATACAAAGGGTGGCGTTGTTTTCAACCCTGACGGCACACTTAACAGAGGAGCTATGCTTACAATCATGAACCCTGATGATAAAGCGGGTCTTGAGGCGGCTCTTAGAATAAAGGATAAATACGGTGCGGAAGTTACAGTAGTTACTATGGGACTTCCAAAGGCTGATGAGGTACTTAGAGAAGCTCTTGCAATGGGAGCCGACAAAGCAATCCTTATCACAGACAGAGTACTTGGCGGTGCCGATACTTGGGCTACATCACAGACTATAGCCGGAGCACTCAGAAAGCTTGAATATGATATTATTATTACAGGTCGTCAGGCTATCGACGGTGATACGGCACAGGTCGGACCGCAGATTTCAGAGCACCTCGGCATACCTGTTATCAGCTATGCACAAAAGATTGAAGTTGAAGGTGACAGCGTAGTGGTAGAGCGTCAGTTTGATGACAGATATCATGTTTTGAAAGCAAAGATGCCTGTACTTATCACAGCACTCTCAGAGCTGAATGAGCCTAGATATATGACTCCGGGCGGTATCTTTGATGCTTATGACAAGGAAGTAACAGTATTCTCAAGAGCGGACCTTGTAGGAGTGGACGACTCAAATATAGGTCTTAAAGGTTCACCTACACAGATTGCAAAAGCATCCGATAAGGTAAGAAAGGGTGCAGGAGAGCAGGTAAACTTAAGTGAATCAGAGTCTGTTGACTACATCTTAGGCAAATTAAAAGAAACACATATCATCTAAAAAGGAGTCGTTTATGAGACAAAATACAGAAGAATACAGGGGAGTGTTTACATTTGCCCAGCAGGTAGACGGCAAATTAAGCGGTATTTCCCTTGAACTTATAGGAAAAGGTAAGGATTTGGCTGCCGACCTTAATACAGAGGTAACGGCGGTTCTTCTAGGATCTGATATAAAGGGTTTGGCACAGGAGCTTGCCGAGTACGGTGCCGACAGAGTGATTGTGGTTGACGATCCTAAACTTAAAGAGTATCGTACAGAGCCTTATACACAGGCGCTTGCAGCAGTTATAAATGAGTTTAAACCTGAGATATTCATTATCGGTGCTACAGCTATAGGTAGAGATTTGGGACCTAGAGTATCCGCAAGAGTCGGAACAGGTCTTACAGCAGACTGTACACAGCTTGAAATCGGTGACTATCCGCTTGTAGCTATTGCAGGAAGAGAGCAGAAGCATAATCAGCTTCTTATGACAAGACCTGCATTCGGCGGAAACACCATAGCAACTATTGCCTGCCCTGAGAACAGACCTCAGATGGCTACAGTTCGTCCGGGTGTTATGCAAAAGAAGGAAAGAGTTGCAGGAGCAAGGGCTGAGATTGTTGACTTTGATGCAAAGCTTGAAGAGAACAACAAGTATGTTGAGATCTTGGAGATCGTAAAGAATACAAAGACTACAGAAGATATCATGGCTGCAAAGATCTTGGTATCAGGCGGTAGAGGTGTCGGTTCATCTGAGAACTTCAAGATACTTAAGGACCTTGCAGATGCGCTTCACGGTACTGTAAGCTGTTCAAGAGCGGTAGTGGATGCAGGATGGATGCCTAAGGATCTTCAGGTAGGACAGACAGGTAAGACAGTTCGTCCGCATCTATACTTTGCAGTAGGTATCTCGGGTGCTATACAGCATCTTGCAGGTATGGAAGAGAGTGACATTATCATCGCTATCAATAAGGATGAGAATGCACCTATTTTCAGCGTTGCAGACTACGGTATTGTAGGAGATTTGAATAAGATTGTTCCTGCACTTACAGAAAAGATTAAGGCTGAGCTTGCTAAGGAAAACTGATATACTATAAACAGTTTCGCTATAACCTTAAAGGTTATAGCGATTTTTTTATAAAAAATATTGACATGAGAGTGAACTTTCGATATAATCGAATCACCTTATAAACATACTAATTTTATAGGTAAATAGGTTATATGACGGATATACAGTAGGAAGGAATGCTCATGGAAAAGAAAGAATTCAATCGCGGACATAAACATGAACACAATCACAAACATAACCATGACCACAGCCATGGCGTAGACCATATTCACAGCCACAGAAATCTTATAGGATTTGACGAAAACGGTATACCGACAATTACTTTAAAGTCGGACCATGAAGAAGACGGAGATGAAAAGGCGTTTATCAGAGATTATATGAATGCGGTTTCAGAGTACAGAAAGACTTTCCCTTCAAAGGATGAGGTTTTGGAAAATACTCCGGATCCGGCGGTAAGAGAGATGATCTTACGCCAGAATCAGCTTGGATTTGATACAACCTTTGACAGGTTTGATAAGCAGCAGCCGCAGTGCGGTTTCGGTATGGCTGGAATCTGCTGTAAGATCTGTAATATGGGTCCATGTAAGATAACTTCAAAGAGTCCGAAGGGAGTCTGCGGTGCGGATGCAGACCTTATAGTGGCAAGAAACTTGCTGCGTTCAGCCGCTGCCGGTGTAGCTCAACACGGTATGCACGGTCGTGAAGTTATTTTATCTTTGAAGTGGGCAGCCGAAGGAAAACTTGATTTACCTATTTTGGGACAACAAAAGATAAAGGATACCGCAAAGGCTTTCGGAATAAAGACTGAGAGAAGAAGTATAAAGAAGATTGCATCGGAACTTGCAGATGTGCTTTTGGATGATATGAGCCGTACAATTCCGGGAGATTATAAGATAATAGAAGCACTTGGATCAGAAGAGAGAAAAAAAGTTTGGAAAGAACTGGATATTCTTCCTATAAGTGCATACCATGAGGTATTTGAGTCTTACCATAAAACAGGTGTCGGTACCGACGGCGACTGGAAGAGTATTATGCAGCAGTTTTTACGTTGTGGACTTGCATTTACATACTCAGGTGTAGTAAGTACTTCTATAGCAACGGACGGACTTTTCGGAGTGGGAGACAGAGTTACATCAAAGGTAAATATCGGCGCTTTGAAAAAGGGATATGTAAATATTGCTGTACACGGACATCTGCCTACCCTTGTAAGTGAAATTGTAAAAGTAGGTCAGGAAGAGAAGTTTATAAACCTTGCAAAAGAGGCGGGAGCAAAGGGAATAAGATTCTACGGAATCTGCTGTTCGGGACTTTCAGCAATGTATAGATATGCCGGAGTTATTCCGCTTTCAAATGCGGTATCTGCAGAGCTTGTACTCGGTACAGGTGCACTTGACCTTTGGATTGCGGATGTGCAGGATGTATTCCCGTCTATAATGGAAGTTGCAAAGTGCTTCAGAACCACGGTCGTTACAACCAGTGAGTCTGCAAGACTTCCGGGTGCGGAGAGATTTGAGTATGATCATCATCATTCAAATATAGGAGAGACAAGAGCACTTGCTGAAAAGATAGTGCTCAGAGGTATTGAAAGCTTCAAAGGCAGACAGGGAATCCCTGTGTATATACCTCCATATGAGGTGGATGCCGAGGTAGGTTTCTCACCTGAGTATGTACATAAGCATTACGGCTCTATGAAGCCACTATATGAGGCGATAAAGGAGGGCAAGATACTCGGAATCGTAAATATGGTAGGATGTAACAATCCTAAAGTGGTGTATGAAAAATGTGTTATTGATGTAGCCAACGCACTGCTTAGAAACAATATTTTAATACTTACAAACGGATGTGCTTCATTCCCTCTTATGAAGATGGGATATTGCAATGTTTCAGGACAGGAGCATGCAGGTGAGAGCTTAAATGAATTCCTTGGAGATTTACCTCCGGTATGGCATGTAGGTGAGTGTATTGATAATACCAAATCAAGCGGAATCTTTGCAGGTGTTGCAGGTGAGGCGGGCAAGCCGCTTTATGAAATGCCTTTTGCATTTACATCTCCTGAGTGGAGCAATGAAAAGGGTATAGATGCGGCGCTTGGATTCAGACTTATGGGTATAAATTCATATCACTGTGTGGAGGCACAGATACACGGTTCAAAGAACGTTATAGAGTTCTTAAAAGAAGGTACAAAAGACTTACTTGGTTCCGTGATGGTGGTAAACCCGAATCCGGATGCGCTTGGTGAAAAAATAGTTGCCGATATTATTGAAAAGAGAAAGGCTTTCGGTTGGGCTGTTCCTGATGAAATAGTACATAAAGATGAAGAACTTACACTTGTGTAAGTCTTATGGGCAAGGCTTGAGGCCTTGCCTTTTTTATTTGAAATTTGAATTTAAAGTATAAAATAACTTATTTTTAAAGAGAATTAGTATGAATATAGATATTTATATTTTTATAAAAAATTTTTTATCCTAATTGAAAAATTTGATTTTCGTAGTGTTTTATCATTTCACCATCAAAAAACTTTGAAACTTCCCTTTCCATTAAGTCCGCAAATAAATATTCACTCTCCAAATGACCTATATCAACTAGAAGTCCACCTTCTTCAAGCGTATCAAGCGCTTCATGATATCTCAAATCCCCTGTTAAAAACACGTCGACACTTCCTTTTGCATGACCAGTAAAGGAACTTCCACCACCTGTTACAAGACCAATTCTTTTGATAATTCGGTTTT
>NZ_CALLVU010000025.1 GCF_938015485.1 uncultured Lachnoanaerobaculum sp.
ATTACAATATCCCTCTTAAATCTATTTCTTTTTCTACTACTTCAATATAAAAAATTAATAATCATCTGTACTATAATCATTTTTAAATAATTGATTCAAGGTAATTGAACCATATTCTGTTATTACCTTTTCATAGCCTTTCCCTGTATCATATGTAATTTTTCCTTCAAAGCTTGAACCGTCCAATCCTATAGTATCCAGTTCGTCAATATAATATACTCCATCTTTATTTATTTTCTTCATATATTCAATCAGATCCTTCAGATTTTTACACTCTGTAAAACTATCCAATCTTTCACCCTCCGATATTGTTTTAGGATATATTGTATTTCCTACGCCATCTATTCCGGAAATTCGTATGTTTATCATATTAGAATTAAAGTTTTTAATATATCTGTTTGTATTCTTATTTTCAATAATTCTATATCTTACCAGAGAACTAATTTCCCCATGTATATAATCTAATGTGTATTCATATACAATGTTCTCCATATTTCCACCAGCTTTTATAATCCATTTATTTCCTTTCTCATCATTGCATTCAATGTCTGTCCCTAAAATATGTGATAATTTAATTACCGGAATTATTTCATAGTAATATCTCATAGCTTTTTCTTCTCTCTTTTCAGCACTGTACTCAAAATATAACAATATGAAAATGGCTAATACGACTAAAGAAAATAATAAAATAAATATAATAAGTCTTCTATTTTTATGTACTCCCATCAACAGCTCCTCTTTGTTTAAAGTTTAAATCTAGATTATGTATACTTAGAAAGTTTTCCAAACTTATCCGGCACTTTACAGCAAAGATATTACTATCACTTGCTATACATAACACTTATCTAAACCACCTTGTACTTCTGTCAAATATAAGTCTTTTAGTGTAACGCTTCCATAGCAATAATATTATCTACCTCAAAGAGTTATCTTTAAACAACTCTAATATTCCAATAACATCTTTTTCTACTAAAATCTTCTCTTCTCCATTTCCATAATCATATATTATTTTTGTTGGTTGTTCCGTACCATCATATCCTATCGTATCTAATGCTCCTATATTAGATATACCTTCAACCTTTTCATGACTTAAATATTCCCATAATTCATTTATATTTTTCACATCAGTGAATTCTGTTATTCTTTCAGTTTCAGTTATTTTCTTGTATTCTTCTTCAGAATAATCCCATAACCTTATATGTTTCATATTATCATTAAAGTTATTTATTCTTTCCTGTGTGTATTCTCCTTCTATAAAACGATAACTGCCAAATTTATCCGTTTTCCCGGCAATATATTCTTCCTCCTCTGCATCTATATGTTTCATATCATTGTCATCTTCTATTATAAATACCTCACCTTTATGATTTGTAAACTCTAATTTTGCATACACAAATTTTGAAAGTCTATATCTCGAAAGACCTTCACTTCTAAAATTATAAGCCTTTTGTTCTCTATCAAATCTTACTTGTTCAATATATGCTTTTAATTTCTGCGCTCCCAATATCAAAATGCCTGCAAAAATAAAAAATAAATATATACATATTATATTTCTTAATTTTCTTTTTGCCTCACTACTCATTTTTATTCTCATTTATCGATGCCCTCAAAGCCCCTTTTTTCTTGCCTAATGTTTCATATATGGTCAGGAAACTATATCAATATTATCCAGCCCATGATATTTCCTCTCCATCAAAATAATCAACCAATCTTTCCTCCTCTATATAAAATTCACCTACGGTACTTTCATAATCATCTTTAGTTACATTAATATATCCTTTATCTCCATTCTCAGTTTTAAAATATATTAAGTGTTGCATATCTGTTTCGTATAAATGAAGCACCTCTCCTTTTTGATATACAGTCGTTTCATAACAGGCGGCTTTATCATTGTACTTATATCCTTTAAGTTCTTTCACTAGTGTATGTTTAGAATCATTTATAACATAATTGCCTTCTGAAACAATGTTCAAATCAGAATTAATTAAATATATGCCCATTGTAGTTTGAAAGCCTATAATATATTTTCTATCTTCCACATACAAGCCCAAGTCCTGATATGCATCTTTTATATATCCGTCCACAGTTGACATGTATACTATATTGTCTTTATTCAATCTGTAGAATTCACTTATACGTGTATCATTATCATCATGAATTGCAATGCCAATACAATAATTCCCATTGTTATCACTTATAATTGTACTTTTTACTCCTTCTTCACCGTAGCCTATTGCATTTTTATGATTATTTACCGTCACCCATGTACAGCCATCTTCATCAATAAATACTTTTACTGAATCCGTCTCACCATCATTATCAATATCAATTGTGTATTTCTTATTATATTCTATAAATTTTATAGCATATTCAACTTTATTTGCATCAGTTCCTTTTTTAAAAATACTACAACCGTTTAATATAAGTAAAAAAAATATGCTTACAGATATAAATCGGATTTTATTCATAAACACTTCCTCACCATAATACTCTTTTATTCCTGTTTCCAAGCCGGGCATCACAATCTTTATTCAACTTTTATTGACTTTATTATTTCAAAAGTTGCAATAAAATGGCGAAATCATGATATATTTAGTATTTTTTCTCCCGAAAGTTCCTCCAAGCACTTAAAAATCCATTGTTCATAATCATTTTCTTTATATGAAACTCCTTTAAAAGCTCTTCGCTTCTTTCAAAAATAACTGATTTTGCATACTTTCAATATATATTATCACCTTACCCCTATTAAGATATTATATATTTACTCCAACTTTTCAAATAGATCAAACAAACTAAGTTTTGTCACTTTGTGCATATCAGTTACCAGCCCCTCCAAATTCTTTATCCCTTTAAACTCCTTCAGTCCCTCTCACTCAGATATAGTCTTTGGCGGAATAGGAATTCTAAAAGTTCCGCCCTCATAATACACCTCCATGTATTTATCGTTTATTCCATTAAATAACAAGATAATTTCTAATCTCCGTTAAAAACTTTCAATATAATCAGAGATTATCTTTATATTTTCTTTTTCAATGTCATTTAAATCGCTCTCTTTAAAACTTTCATTTTCCTCATACCAGCTTTTTCTTATAAAATAATTATATTCCGGACTGTTTTTAGTATACATCTTCCCATGCCTGGCATATATCTCTTCACGAGCCATACATGCCGCCAACTTGGAAAGTTTTTTCAGTTTTTCTAAATTTGATTGGCTGCTGATAATATCTGTATCACTTCCCATAAAAATCTCATCATTATCATCTGTACTTATGTACATACTGATTCTATTACCTTTTGAATCATAGCAATATTTTTCCATAAATTCTTCATACTCATGTAGTGAACTATATTCCGGATCAAAAAACACTTTCATTTCATTTCCCAAATCATAGTATGCCAAATCATTAAGCCATTGAGAAACTTTAGATATTCTCCATTTATTGTCCTCACACAGTTCCAAATACACCTCACCGTCACTGATTTCCGGCATATCCTCAGCCAAAACCACTTTTTTTATAAATTGTATTTGAACACATGCACTTCTTTTATCTTTACTCTTTATGCTAAACTCACCTTTTGTATTAATTTTATAATATAGGCTACTACTTAAATCACTTCTTGACGTTCGTGACTGTGTACATCTTCCTCTATAAAACCTTATATCATACATTTCACACAAATAATCATAGGCTGCATCTTTAATATAATCTCTATGGTATTTATATAGTTTTTCTTCATCCTCCTTATTTTTAAAGTAATAATCATTATATCCATCCGACTCTCTGCAAGATATCTCATCACCGATCTTTTCTCCTGAATCCATAAAATCGGCAATCTCTTTAATAATCTCTATAGCTCTTTCATCAGTCATTTCAGGACTGTTATCTTTATTTTCAATGGCAACGGTTTTGACATTGAATAACAGAAGTAATATAAAACTTATGCTAATTACACTTAATAATTTATGTTTCATACTCTTTTCTCCTAAAACTCTTCCAAATGCAACTTTATAATCTCTAAATTATGCCTTTCAATATCACTTAAATCATCCTCACTGAATTCTTTATTCTCTTTATACCAGCTCAATCCATTGAAATAATTATATTCTATAGAATATTTCGGATACATTTTCCCATGCCTGGCATATATCTCTTCATAAGCAATATAGGTTGCAAGTTTAGAAAGATGTTCCAATATATAACTGTCATCTAAATTCTCCAACACATCAAAACTGCTGCTCGCCAAGATCGCGTCCTTTAAAGAATATCTTAACATCTGCATAGATATTCTATTTCCATTTTTATCGTACCCATAATCCCTAATAAAAGTATCATAATCCTCTTTTACATTATTTTGACTGTCAAAAAATTCATCTATATATTCTTCCAATTCATAGAACACTAAATCATCATACCATTGAGAGATCTTAGAAATTCTCCATTTATTGTCATCACATAAAGTGAGAAATATCTGCCCCTTATCTGTATCCGGCATCCCGTCTCCAAGACTGCTGTCTTTATTAAAAACAGCTTCAATACATATTTCATTATTTCTTCTCGACAGAATTTTGTAATCTTCTTCAGCTTCCAATTTATACCTGATGGTTCCACCGTCAAATCCCGTTTTTGCCTTTCCCATGCCGGAATTAAACCTTGTGATTTTATACATTGCAGTTAAATAATTATAAGCACTATCTTTTATATAATTTCTATGATAGATTTCTAATTTATCTTCATCTTCTTTGTTCTTAAAATAGGCAAAGTTTTCCCCGTTAATACCTTCGACAGCTTCGCCCGTTTCTATACCTGTATCCATAAAAGATACCATTTCTTTTACAAGCTTTATTGCATCTTCATCTGAAAGATTTTCTACACCATAATTATAATCAATGAATCTTTCTGTTTTTGAATATTTATTTATCCCGCATCCATAAACAAAACACATCAGCAAGAGTATTATTGTGAATATATGTATTTTTTTATCTATCACTTTCTCCTCCTCTCAACAACAGTCTATTCGGTTCATAAATAAAATATCTTCTAACTTTTCTTATTTATGACTTCATCAATTCTCCCATAAACTCTTGGTTTTTCATAAAGTCTTTCATTAAGAGCATCTATATTCATATGACTTTGTAACAAAGCTGCTATAGAGTGGCGAAATCACAATATATTTAGCATTTTTTCTCCCAAAAGTTCCTCCAAGTCCTTAAAAATACATTGTTTATAATCATCTTTTTCAGATGAAACTCTTTTAAAAACTCTTTGCTTCTTTATCCATATTTATATATCTTTAAGATAATTCTCAAATAATATCCCAAGTGATAAAGTACCTGACTCTGTTATGATATTAATCTTTCCATTTCCATAATCATATATTATTTTTGTTGGTTGTTCCGTCCCATCATATCCTATCGTATCTAATGCTCCTATATTAGATATACCTTCAACCTTTTCATGACTTAAATATTCCCATAATTCATTTATATTTTTCACATCAGTGAATTCTGTTATTCTTTCAGTTTCAGTTATTTTCTTGTATTCTTCTTCAGAATAATCCCATAACCTTATATGTTTCATATTATCATTAAAGTTATTTATTCTTTCCTGTGTGTATTCTCCTTCTATAAAACGATAACTGCCAAATTTATCCGTTTTCCCGGCAATATATTCTTCCTCCTCTGCATCTATATGTTTCATATCATTGTCATCTTCTATTATAAATACCTCACCTTTATGATTTGTAAACTCTAATTTTGCATACACAAATTTTGAAAGTCTATATCTCGAAAGACCTTCACTTCTAAAATTATAAGCCTTTTGTTCTCTATCAAATCTTACTTGTTCAATATATGCTTTTAATTTCTGCACTCCACATATCAAAATACCTGCAATAATAAAAAATAAATATATACATATTATATTCCTTAATTTTCTTTTAACTTCTGAATCCATATATTATCTACCCCATATATAATCTGCAATGTCTTGAGTAACTATATCAAACACAAGCTTGTATTATTACCTTTCATGACCCAAGTATTCCCTTTATTATCACTGCATTCCAAATCCATTCCCAGTGTATCTGCCAAAATTACTGTGAGAGATATTTCATTATAATATTTAAGCGCCTTATCTATTCTTTTTTCATTCACCTCCAACTTTTATACCTCTCTGATATTCATAAGTTCTATATGGCATAGTAAACAATTCTCTAATACCTATTGTTCCACTCTCATGTATAACATTTTCTGTTCCATCACCCATATCTCTCCACTTATCCTTATATGCTTCATATTATCATTAAAGTTTTTCAATCTCTGAATAGTATCTTTGGAGTCAATAACACTATGCTGTAGCTATAGCCTTGTCCCAATTTTTGTTTAACCATATTTCTATCTTTAAATGTTATATCTGGAGTTGCATACCCTTCCTTTCTTGCTTTTGAATCCGTTTTTCCTTTATAATTCTTTTTATAGTTGTCCCATGCATCCATCTTATCTTCCGGTTGATCAATTTCATGGCATGCATATGTTTTAGCAATTATTTGTGTCACCTTTCCACCGGATGATAAATATTCTTCTTTTTTATCCCCTCTTATAGTACCTCCAATAACTGCCTTACCATGTTTATTGGGCAAAAGCTCTGAATAAAATTCCTGTATATCAATAAAATCAAAACCGTTTATTTCTAAAAGATCCGCCCTCACAATGCACCTCCACATATTTATCTTTTATTCCATTAAATGACAAGATAATTTCTAATATCAGTTAAACTTTTCTCACATCACTCACCTATAGCTTCATTTATCTCCTGTAATGATGTATAAGGTATTTTTATATCTTCTATATTTTTTTAATAAATTCTCCATTTACAAGCTCATAAATCATGCCATCATAAATAACTGCCTCATCAAATGTTCTGTACATTATATCTATCGGTCTGTTATATGAATAATATATAGGATATGTATAGTATTCTTTTAATGTCGTTACATATATATATCCATCTATAAAATAATATTCTGAAGTCGATTTTTCATCTTCTCCGTAAATTATTACAGTACATCTTGACACTTTATTATTTGTATCAATATATTTTACCACTTCCCCATCCCGGCCTATTATATCTTTATTAACAACTGTTATCTCTTCATCTAAATAATCAGTCGAAAATTTTTTATAAAATCCACTTATATCACTTTTTATATTATTGATATTTATTTTCTTGTTAAACGAGGAGTCCATACATCCTGTTATTAATATACATAATACAAAAAATAAACTCAGAAATTTAATATTACTCTTCATGCCAATCTCTATCCTCTATTAATTCCGGGTTTTTTCAAATTCATCGTATAGTCAAAACTTCAGGTTTATCATCCGAGCTGTCTTCCATGCGGACCACTTCAATCTTAACCTTATTGTTATCCTCTATAGACAAATTAAAATCTTTACCATATTCTATATACCCTATAACATTTTCCTTCTCATCCTTCTTTACCCATATTATATTCATATCTTTAGCCCAGCCGACCTTATCAAGACTCTTTACTTGCACATACAAAGGCTCCTCATACATAGTAAGTCTGTAGGAAATATCTATCTCAAGTTCATTATTTCCTTGTTCCATAATACATACTTCACCTTTCAGATCTGTTGCAATTTCATTTAATCTTTTTATTCTATTTATATATTTTGGTGCATACGTCATAGTGAATCCCCGTATCATTTTATCACCACCAACATCAACGCTGATTCCGGCTTCTAAATATAAAGGATCGCAGAAACCGTATATCCCATGTGAACCATATCCATAAGCATAATCTCCCCTCTTACGATTCCCAAAAAGTTCAAAATCAACATCAGAAATGCCATCTCCGAATTCGGTCTTTATACTTACGACATACCATTTAGGATTACCTGCCACTTTACAATACCATATAATACAGTGTATTTCCTTGCCTTCTTTAGTAAGTATAATTTCCGCTCTTTTTTCATTCTTTTTCAGCTTTCCGTTATATTTCCAACCGTTTGATAAAAACTCGTCCAATGGGCATGGCATTTGGTATAAAGAACCGTCAAGCTTGAATATATAATCGTCTATAAATTTTCCCATAGTCATAGGTTTTTTATACTCACCCCAATCACTTCCGGAAAAAAGCTCCTCATTTTCACAAGTTGCTTTTTCAGACTCTATTGGAGTAACCATTAAGTAGTCTGCACTATATCCACCAAATATACTTTGCTCATTCTTATGAAGTCTGACGTCTACATTCTCTATATACATATAAGAAAAGGGATTATATATTTTGTATCTTACGGTAAGTTTTCCATCTTCCCCTGCTATAAATTCCCAGTCTCTAAATTCTATAGAATTGTCACTTCCTCCTCTTGCATATAACGGCATTTCAAATATGTCTTCAGATTCCATGTACTGACTGTAATTTTGTGAGAGGTATTGCCATACTTCTACTGTAGACAATGCACCTGCCATTTTTAATACAATCTCTGCATTCTCAATATTTATAAACTTCCTATCATCTTCAAAAATAACATACTTTTTTAAACTGTTTTTAAAGATATTTTCATATTCCATTTCATTTAAAATATCAAGAAACTTTGCCTGTTTTTCTTTAGTATCCAGTACACTTCCATTTCCTAAAATATTGGAAGCTCCACCATGAGACACATGCAAAGTCTGTATCAACCACTTAAGTTCCTCAAGATCTGATTCTGATAATCCTTCTACCTTATTATCAAACTCTTCATATTGGTTCTTTTCAAATACATAAGTTTGTCCTACAGACTTCTCCTCACTTACTAAACCACAGGAAAGCAGAATATTTGTGCATACTATGAGTATTATTACTATAAAAATTCTTCTCATTTTTCTATTCTCCAATATACTGATGTCCTACCATATAGTCCGGATTTTGTTCTTTTTTGAAATGGAAAAGATACTCGAATCGTACATTTTCAGAAGCGTCATACAAATACATTCGAAGCAATATATCTTCAAGGCTTCTAAGTAAACTTCCTGTCATCTTATTGCTTTCAAAACCTTCAATAAGGACCTCTTGTCTGCCTGAGTATGACAATGCTTTTATTTTATAAGGAATCAGAGCCTCCTCATCTCTTATATCTTTAGAAGTTGCATAAGTAATGCATTTACTTCCTTATCACCACTTACAAACGGCTACTTAATATTATTACTATTCATAATATTCTATACTTACAGTATCATCATATACCAAATCCAAACCAAAACCCTTTGGTAATATTATTTTTTTTAGGTTTGGGCACTCATCAAAAAGATAACCTTTTGCATCTATTATTTTCAGTGATTTTGGAAACTTTACCTCTTCCAGCTTATCATCACCAATAAAAACTTCCCCTCCTATATATTCCAATCCTTCCGGTAACTCTACTTTTTTTAGCCCTGTATAGCAAAACGAAAACTCATCTATCTTTCTAATACTGTTTGGAAACTTTATATGTTCCAACTTCTTACAATTAGCAAAAGCAAACATGTCAATATTATCTAATTTTTCATTTAGAACTACTGTTCTTAATTGTTTACAACCTGAAAAACAAGCAAATGGTATTTCTGTTAAATTTTTAGGCAACCTAATTTCTACCAAATTTTTACATCCACTGAATGCACATCCATTTATTTTAATCACACTGTCAGGTATAACTATACTTTTTAGTTCTTTACAACCATCAAAAGTGTATTCCCTAATCTCTGTTATACCTTCAGGAATTTTGATTTCTTTTTTTAGCATTATATCCGCAAAAATACCTCTCTTATACCCTAATAAAATATTATCTTCAATTATAAACTTTGATTGAAAGTTTAAACTTATATAAACTAAGGCACTTATGCATATGACAAACACTAAAAATATGCGTATTTTCTTTCTGTTCATTTTACATATCTCTTCTTTTAATAATATATAATTTCCGGGTTCATCCTTAGTAAGTCAAATTTATCAATAAAATATTTACCCTCCATATGTTTCGGCAGTCTTATGGTTTTTAAATTTATACAATCTGACACAACATCATTACTTATATATTCTATACTGTCCGGAAATGTTATTGTCGCAAATCCTGTAGATTCCACACTTTTGGGAATTTCCACTGTCTCAAGCCCCTTTGATTCTGAAAAAACCAACCCTACTATCAGTTTTGTTCCGTCTTGAATTTTTACAAAACTGTCATTCCCTGAATATTCCAACAATATATTTTGAAAATATTTACAGTGATATTTATCCTGTTCCAAATATCTTTTATCAAAAAATTCTACTTGAAAAGTTGTTCATATCAAGTTCCTCAATACTCCTTTCTATTTCCTCTTATCTGCTTTTGGCATCATATTTTTCGTACGCTTCGGTATCTTATTCAATAAATACCTTTTCAATATAAATACCAATTCTTACCAAGAAGTACGGCTTCAACCTTATATTTTTTATTTCAAATAAAATATAAAAATATCTATTTTTACATCAGTTTTCTGTATTTTTTAGTAAATTCTTACTATTATACTATCATATTCTAGTACATTTTTCAATATAATTTAATTACAACCCCAAAAAAATACCCTCAAAACCGTTAAAACTCCGGTTTTGAGGGTACTATGGCCTTTATGGGCTGAAATATTGAATTTTGATACTAAGTAAACCTTACGCTTTTCATTGCGTTAGTTATTATCAGTCTTCCTTTGACAGGAAGTTATAGCAAAGAGCTGCCAGTGCACCGCCTACTAAAGGAGCAAGTATGAATACCCATACCTGTGAAAGAGGAAGTGAACCGAAACCGCTCATAAGAGCCGGTCCGAAGCTTCTTGCAGGGTTTACCGATGTTCCTGTAAAAGGTATACCCATAATGTGAATAAGTGTAAGCGAAAATCCAATTACAAGACCTGCAACGCTGCTGTTTTCAGGCTTTGAAGTAACTCCAAGGATTGCAAGAACGAATACAAATGTAAGTATAACTTCCACCAGGAATGCAATTCCTGCCGAGATGCCCATTGCACTTGCCTCACCGAAACCGTTTGTTCCAAGTGCTGCATTTGAACCGAGGATTACACAAAGCAGTGCCGCTCCTAAAATACCGCCTAAAAACTGTGCAACTACATAGCCTACAAAGTCCTTTACTTCCATTCTGCCTGATACAAGCATTCCAAGCGATACGGCAGGATTGATATGACATCCTGAAATGTTTCCTATAGAATAAGCCATAGCCACTATGGAAAGTCCGAACGCAAATGCGATAAGCAGTGTGGAAAATCCAAGCGGTACCACTACATTGCTCTTACCTAAAAGTGTGTTTGCCGCTACGGCACTTCCACATCCGAAGAGTGTGAGTACACAGGTACCTATAAACTCCGCTACATATTTTTTCATTACTACCTCCAATATTCTCTAAAAGATATAACCTTGACAAAATCTTCTTTTGCCGAACAACGATTCGTATTATACAACTTAATTTTATAAAAGTCTATAGCATGATAAATAATTTGAAAGAAAAAAGGACCGCCATCGGTCCTCTTATCTTTATAATACCTTACTTAAGAAGGTCTTCAATCTTTCATTTTTCGGATGTGTGAAGAATTCTTCAGGCGCATTTTCTTCCACGAATTCTCCCGAGTCAAGGAATACCACTCTGTTGGCAACTTCTCTTGCAAATCCCATCTCATGTGTTACCACTACCATGGTCATCTTCTGCTCTGCCAAGTCCTTCATAACTGAGAGTACCTCTCCAACCATCTCAGGATCCAGTGCCGATGTAGGCTCGTCAAAGAGCATTACATCAGGCTTCATACAAAGTGCTCTCACTATCGCAACTCTTTGCTGTTGACCTCCTGAAAGCTTTGACGGATACTCGTTTGCTCTGTCGGCCAGACCTACTTTTTCAAGCAAACTCATGGCATATTCGGTTGCACTTTCTTCATCCGCACCTTGAAGCTTCATCGGTGCTATAATGAGATTTTTTAACACTGTCATATGTGGAAATAGGTTGAACTGCTGGAACACCATTCCCATCTTTTGGCGGTGAAGGTCAATGTTCACATCTTTTTTGCATATATCCACACCTTCAAAGAGTATCTCTCCGCTGTCAGCCACCTCCAATTTGTTTAAGCATCTTAGGAATGTCGACTTTCCGGAACCTGACGGTCCTATAAGGCAGACCACGTCGCCCTTATTGATATTAAGTGAAATATTTTTCAGGACTTCTTTGCCATGAAACTCTTTGGATAGATTTTTTACTTCTATAAGCTTATCACCTGCCACTTCTAGCCAACCTCCTTTCAAACAACTTCAACAAATAGGTAAAGAACATTACCATTATAAGGTATAACAGCGCTACGGCTAAAAACGGCATCATTGCCGAGTATGTCCTGCTCCTTATAACGTCTCCGGCCTTGGTCAGATCCTCAAGAGCAATATAACCTGCTACAGATGTCTCCTTCATCAGCACAATAAACTCGTTTCCAAGGGTAGGAAGCACATTTTTGATAGCCTGCGGCATTATAATGTTTACCATTGTCTGCGCGTAGCTAAAGCCAAGACTTCTGCCGGCTTCCATCTGACCTTTCGGTATTGAATTGATACCCGAACGGAATATCTCGGCCTGATATGCTCCCGAGTTTATTCCGAAAGCCAGTATGGCTGCGATGCTTTTATCAATCCTTATGGAGCTGAATATAACAAAGTATATTATAAGCAACTGTACAACTACCGGAGTACCTCTGATTACTGTAAGGTAAACATTGCATATGAAGTTTAAAATCTTCAACTTCTTTGTATTCTCATATACATTCCTTACTATTGCTACACTAAAGCCAAGTACAAATCCCAGTATTACCGCAAAAAATGTAATCTTGAGTGTAACAAAAAGTCCTCTAAGCAGCGACATCCACCTGTCATCCGTTATAAAGTTTAAAACAAATTGCGCTTTTAATTCTTCAAACATATTACTCTGCCTTGATATATTTTGCAATAATGCTGTCTATCGTTCCGTCAGCCTTAAGCTCTGAAAGTGCCTTATTGACTCCGTCAAGAAGCTCTTTGTTACCCTTTTTAACCGCTATAGCATAGTTCTCGTCGGCATATGCCTCATCCAAAACCTTAAGTCCGCTGACTTCTTCTACAAACTTGTTTGCTACCGCACTGTCTATAACTACGGCATCAATCTTACCCTGGCTGAGTGCCTGTACTGCATCCATTCCCTTGTCATATCTCTCAACTGTCGCATCCTTTACATCACTTGCAAGGATATCTCCTGTAGTACCTGTCTGTACACCAAGTTTCTTTCCTTCAAGATCTTTAGCACCTGCTATAGTTGAATCGTCCTTTACAATGATAAGCTGCTTTGATGTGGTATATGTATCTGAGAAGTCAACACTTTGCTTTCTCTCTTCTGTAGCTGAAATACCTGCAAGTCCGATATCCGCCTTACCTGATGTCACCTCAAGTATTACAGAATCAAATGCTATATCCTCAACTTTTACCTCAAGACCGAGTTTCTTTGCAATAGCGTCCGCTATATCCATATCAATACCTACAATCTTGTCTCCGTCATGGTACTCATAAGGTGGGAACTCCGCATTTGTAGCCACCAAAAGTTTACCTGCCTCTACAGTCTTTATCTGAGAAGCGTCCGCACTGCCCTCAGCCTTTGAATCCGCTACACTTTCACTTGTCGCACTTGATTCATTTGCCTTGGTCTCTGTAGTCTTTGAACCGCCACATGCAGCCAAACTTGCCGCCATAAGTCCTGCTAAAGCTATTGTCAATATCTTCTTCATAATATCCTCCGATAAATATATTTTTATAATTCCATCTTGCATAACTATACATCACTATTTATAATAATGCAAGAGAAAATTCAGATTTACACAAAAAAGACTCTAAATCCTGTAGCTTTATAATGTTAGAAAACTAATCATCATACTGTATACAAAATTAGAGTCTTTTTAGAGCCCTCATACCCGATAAATGCAATCTATCTATCAGCTATACCGCTAATGAAGTCAAGTATCTTTCCATCTCATCTACGGCACTTACCTCGTCATCGCCGTCTGCTGATATGTATACCTCTTTGCCATCACCAAACTTCAATGTCATCATGCCCATGATACTTTTTGCATTCACCTTCTTAGTACCACTTTCAACATAAATTCTGCTTTCAAACTGGCTGGCCACCTGTACTAGCATAGCTACCGGTCTGGTTTCAGTTTTTGCATCCATTGCAACCTTAACTGACTTCCTAACCATTTTCTCTCCTTACTTTTCCCTTAACTTGTCTGCGATACTTGAGAGCTTACGTAGCCTGTGATTTACACCACTTTTTGTGAGCTGTGGTTCAATCATCTTGCCAAGTTCATCCAAAGAAGCATGAGGGGCTCTAAGTCTGGCATTGGCCACCGCCTCCAGATTTGATGTCAATTTGTCAAGTCCCATCTTATCCTTAATAAGCTGTATATCCTCAAGTTGTGAAAGTGATGCCAGAACCGTCTTATTTATATTGGCGGCCTCGCAGTTCACCTTACGATTTACATCGTTTCGCATGCCTTTTAAGATTCGAATATTTTCGAATTTCATAAGTGATGTAGTTGCTTCCATCAGACCAAGTGCAAGTGAAATCTGCTCACTGTCCTTTACATATACTACATAGGACTTTTTTCTGGTTGTAATCTTCGGATAAAGTGATAAATCCCCCATCAATCCCTTCATAAATAATGCATCTTCCATAGTGTTACAAACTATTTCAAGGTGATAACTCTTTTCAGGGTCTGTTATCGAACCTGCCGAAAGGAATGCTCCGCGAAGAAACGCCTTTTTACAACAGGAATTGATCAATACCGAATTACTGCCAAGGTACAGCCCGTCCACCGGCTCCTGATTTTTAAAAAGTTTTACAGCCTTAAGCACCTCTCTTGCACCTGTATCATCTATAATACTTACCGAATAAAGATGTTTGTGCTTGATGAGTGCACTATTGCTTATAACTACATCTGTATTTATATTAAATGTTTTTTTTACTAATGTAAAGTACTTTCTGGCAAGTCCTGAATGTTCAGTTGTTATTTTTAAAGACATTTCGTTAGTTTCAGCTAACGAAACAGTACCTATAAAGTATACAATTGCCAAAATTTCTGCAAGTTTGCAATGTCTGACATCCGGAGTCACTCTTATAAGCTCGTCTTTTACTTCTGAAGAAAATGTCATCTTTTTGCTACCTGCCGGCTATTCTTGAAATGTTCTTGCCCATATCTCTATGTTCCAGCCTCACTCCTATGCCCTCTATGGTATCAAGTCGTCTCTTCAGTGCCGCCGCAATCGCTACAGAGCGATGTTGTCCGCCCGTACAGCCTATTCCTATCACTAAGGCACTCTTTCCTTCATCTATATATCTCGGTATCAAAAACTTTATCATATCGTCAAGTTTATCAAGGAAAACTTCCGCGTCTCCGTTTGAAAAGACATAATCGGCAACACCATGCTCCTCTCCGGTCTTTAGCCTTAGGTCAGGGTCGTAAAAAGGATTAGGTAAAAATCTTACATCAAATAAAAGGTCCGGGTCATCCGGTATTCCGTACATATATCCGAATGAAAGTACAGTCACAAAGAGATTGTTGAATGACTTGCCGTCAACGTAGATTGCCCTAAGTTCCTGTTTCAGCTCCTTTGTCAGCATTCTTCCGGTATCCATTATTCTGTCCGCTTTTGCTCTCAAAAACGCAAGTCGCTGTCTTTCAAGATGTATACCGTCTATAAGTCTGCCGTCTGCCGCCAGCGGATGGTTTCTTCTGGTCTCCTTATACCTTTTTATAAGTGCCTCGTCATCCGCCTCAAGGAAAAGAATTTCCATATTTATTTTCTTATGTTTCAGCTCGTCTATTACGCCGTCAAGTCCGTCAAGTCCGCTTCTGATATCAATGCCAAGAGCCACTCCCTTCATTCCTCTTTCAGAATCAATGGTCAGCTCTACAAAATTTGAAACCAACTCTACAGGTAAATTGTCCACACAGTAATAACCGAAATCTTCAAACATCTTTAATGCAACAGTCTTACCTGAACCGGACATTCCTGTTACAATAATTATCTTCATATCAAATCATCCTTACTTCACATTCCAATTTTACACCGAACTTTTCATACACACTGTCTTTTACATGCTGTATCAAGTCCTTTACATCCTTTGAGGTGGCGTTGTCGTAATTTATCACAAAGCCGCAGTGCTTACTTGATACCGCTGCACCTCCAAGTCTGAATCCTCTAAGACCCGCATCATCTATAAGCTTTCCGGCAAAATATCCTTCAGGTCTTTTGAAGGTGGAGCCTGCACTCGGATACTCAAGAGGCTGCTTTTCTTTTCTTCTGTTATTTAAGTCTATAACGGTCGCCTTTATCTTTTCTCTGTCTCCATATGCCAACTTAAGCCTTGCCGCCAGTACAATCTCTTTGTTTTCCAAGATATTACTTTTTCTGTAGCCAAGCTCAAGCTCACATTTCTTTTTCCACTTGATACTTCCGTCAGGACATAAAACTTTTACTTCAGTCAGTACATGAGAGAGTTCACCTCCGTATGCGCCTGCATTCATCACTATTGCACCGCCCAAAGTTCCGGGAATACCGCAGGCAAACTCAAAGCCGCTAAGCCCCGCTTCCATAGCATATGCGCTGACTTTTTCAAGCCCGAGTCCTGCTCCCGCCTCTATTATGTCTTTGTCGTGGCTTATATTATTATTAAGACAGACGGTAGAGATAATAACGCCGTCATATCCTCTATCATCCGCCAAAATATTGCTACCCTTTCCAAGGATATAATATTTCATATTTTCTTTTTTTATTATTTCCATACAAAGGCGCAACTCTTCCTCAGTTACGGGAGTCAAAAAGAATTTACATTCTCCGCCTACACGAAAGGTTGTATGTTCCTTTAACAGCTCCCCTTTTTTGCAATTTTTGCCAAGGATGCTTTCAAAATCCATAATTATCTCCACCGGTTATTTTAGTTTTTTCCGGCAATATTTGCCTGAACTCTGTTATAAAGTTCCTGTGCCGCATTATATCCCATCATCTTCTGTCTGTGGTTTACAGCGGCGGTCTCTACAATGATTGCCAAGTTTCTTCCCGGTCTTACAGGCAATACATGGCATACCACCTTATTTCCGAGATATTCGATATAATTGTCCTCAAGACCCAGTCTGTCATAGTCTTTATTTTGTACCCAGTCCTCAAGCTGTATAACAAGGTCTATAGACTGTGTATCCTTTACACTCAGTACGCCGAAGAGCGCTTTAACATCTATGATACCTATTCCTCTAAGCTCAATAAAATGCTTTGTTATATCAGGTGCGGTTCCTACAAGTGTCTGCTGTGACACTTTCCTTATCTCCACAACGTCATCCGATACAAGTCTGTGCCCTCTTTTTACAAGTTCAAGAGCCGCCTCACTCTTACCGATACCGCTGTCACCTGTAATAAGTACACCTTCGCCGTATACATCTACCAACACACCGTGTATTGATATAATCGGAGCCAACTTCACATTCAACCATCTGATAAGCTCGGCTGTAAGATATGTTGTGGACTTCTCGGTTCCAAGACAAGGCACACCGTAGTGTAAGCAGTATGAAAGCATATCCTCATCAGGTTTTATACCTCTGGCATACAGTACACAAGGTACCTTATAAGACAATAATTTATCGTATGTCTTTTTCTTTGTTTCCTCATCAATTGTCTCTATATACGCATTCTCCACATTTCCAAGTACCTGCACTCTCTCACTGTCAAAGTGATCAAAGAAGCCTGCAAGCTGCAGCGCAGGTCTGTTGATTTCCGGATGCTTTATTATTATAGACTCTGTATCTATTTCCGGTGTGTAGTTCGTTAGGTTTAACTCTGTAATAAGCTCCTTGATTGTTACATTTTCTCCCATGGTACCTCCTATCATTTTTCCCCCCCTATAAAAAACTTATCCCAAAAGCTCTAACAGCTCTTCCTTTGAAATATTTGACAGTGACATTCCCTCCTCAAAGTTAAGTACTCTGTCCGCCAAATCCTTCTTTGATTCCTGTAGCTTTACTATTTTTTCTTCTATAGTTCCTTTTGCAATAAGTCTGTATACCGTTACAGTGTTTTTTTGTCCGATTCTGTGTGCTCTGTCTGTAGCCTGATTCTGTGCCGCAAAGTTCCACCAAGGGTCATAGTGAATAACTATATCCGCTCCGGTGAGATTAAGCCCTGTACCTCCCGCTTTAAGTGAAATCAGGAATACATTTGTATCATCGTTATTGAATTTATTTACAAGTTGCAATCTCTTATCCTTAGGTGTGGCACCTGTAATCATATAACTTGTAATCTTTTCTTCTTCAAATCTTTTGCCTATAATATCAAGCATTGAAGTAAACTGTGAAAACAAAAGTATCTTATGTCCGGCTTCAATACCGCTTTTTACCAAATCTATACAGGTTTCAAGCTTTGCGGACTCACCGACATAGTTCTCAAATATAAGGCTCGGATCACAGCATATCTGTCTGAGCTTTGTAATCTCAGAGAGTACAATCATCTTTGCGCTGTTATAGTCTTTGTCACCAAGCAGTATCTTCTTCAGATTGCTTAGCTCACCGTCGTAGGCAAGCTGCTGCTTTTTATCAAATTTTGAAACTCTTATCTCTTCTATCTTATCAGGCAAATCAAGTGCCACCTCCGACTTCATTCTTCTAAGGACAAAAGGTGCTATCATCTTTGATAAAATCTTTGCACTGTTCTCATCACCTGTCTTTACTATATCATTCTCATACCTTGTTCTGAATGCATTATAGCTGTATAAAAATCCCGGCATGATATAGTCAAATATACTCCACAGCTCACTCAGTCTGTTCTCAATAGGTGTTCCGGTCAGTGCAAACTTCACATCCGCCTTGACAGCCTTTACCGCCTTTGCCACACCGGTATTTTGGTTTTTTATAAACTGTGCCTCATCTATTATCTGATGTGAAAATTTCATATCGTGGTAAAGACTTATATCTCTTCGCAATGTGTCATATGAACTGATATATACGTCCACATCTTCACTCTCTTCAAGGTACTTTTGCCTTTCTTCTTTTCCGGCGGCAAGCACGGACACTTTAAGAAGATTCTCTTTATCAAACTTTGAAATCTCTTCACTCCAATTATATACTAAAGAAGCCGGACATACTATAAGAGCTTTATCCAATCTGCCATTTTGTTTTGCATCTATCAAAAGTGATATGATCTGTAAGGTCTTTCCAAGTCCCATATCATCCGCCAGTATACCGCCGAATCCAAGTTCTTCTACAGAGCGAAGCCACTTAAAGCCTTCTTTTTGATATCCTCTGAGTATATGTATAACTTCGGCAGGAGGTGTAAAGTCTATAGATTTTATACCGTCAAACTTATTTATAAGCTTTGCAAAGCTGCTGTCTCTTTTTTCAACAAGCTCATTGTGTTCCTTCATCATCTCGTCAATGTAGATTGAACGATAAAGCGGTACACTTAGTGCTCCGGCTCTCAAATCCTTTGCGGAAATATCAAGTACATTTAACATCTCGTCAAAGCTGTCCATATATTCGGAGTCCATATTTACAAAGGCGCCGTTTTTTAATCTGTAGTACTTTTTCTTCTTCCTGTAGCTTGATACTATATCCGCCAGCTCTTCAGGACTCATATCTTCAGATAGCAACTCAAGCTGTAAAAGATTTGATTTTACTGAAACGCCGATACTTGCAGACGGTCTTTTATAGACTCTTACATCATTAAAGCCGTCACTTCCAAGTACTCTTCCGTATTTGTTCAAAACATCAATGCCCGATACTTTCAGTTCATAAAGTTCATCTTCGGTTTTTGTCAAAAGACAGCCGCTGTTTGAATCATCAGGCATAAATCTTTTTAAAACTTCTACAGCCTTGTTCTCCTGTTTTGCATCCCTTAACAGTTCCTCTTCGGTAGTTTCAAGGATTTTTCCGGAAAGTATATCCACTCTTCCGCCGCTGTAGCTTGCCTCAACCTTTCCCAGAGCATTGCCGTCTTCCATATCCAGATAGAATGTAATATTCGCTTCTTCAGGCACATACTCAATTGCCTCAGGTGCTTCATCTTTTATAATCGCACTGTCTTTTATAATCGGCAACACCTTCGAGTAAAATCTGCCTATATTTTTTCTTCCTATCTTTATATTCTGATATCCGAAATCCGAAATTCTCAAAGCCTTTATCAAATCCAGTGTCTTAGTATCACATCTGCTCAGATATTCGTCATCAATACAGTAGACATAATTGTTCGTTTTGATAAATCTCGGAAAGTCCAATTTTAAATTTATTCCTCCGAAGTGCTCGTTGTTATATATCGGAGTTATCTTTATCTTTATCTTTTCATTGTGCTCTCTAAACTCAATCTCCGAAGTAACATTCTTTCTGCCGGCCTCTTCTTTTATATATTCAAATTTCTTTCCTACAAGCAAATCAAATATCTCATCCGTATTTGAAGCGTCCATCTTTATCCTTGAGACATTGAGTTTCGTCTTTGTATAGTCCAAAAGCTTATAACTTACAGCCATTTCTCTTTCAACCATGGTCTCTATAAGCTTCACATACTTTAAGCTCTCCTCGTCAAATACCGAATATGACAACCTTACACTGTCATTTTTTCCAAGCGGATAAACTTCATTTCCCTTTATGGCATCCACAAAATTGACATAGTTTTTTATCATCAGAAGCTTTTTCCTTCCGATTCTGAATTGGATAAACAATCCGTTTCCGTTTACATAATCTGAAAGTATCAGCCTTGGAACCAACTTTATGCTGCCTTCTTCGCCTTCTTCATTGTCATAGTATGAAAGAAATGAATCTCCGAAGTAATTGGTCTCATCTCCCAGCTCATGGCTGTCAAGATATGCATTCAATAAAAAGACTGTAGCCACCACATGCTCACAGTTTTTACTTTCATTGCCGAAATACACGCTGATCCTGTTCTTGTTAACGCATCTGCTGCAATTACAGCCTGCATAGGTAAGCTTATCTCTTTCAAACTCTATACTTACGTCGCATTTATCCGATTCCACCCTTGCCCTTGCAACACCGCGCACTCCGGTATCCTGTTGAAACAGATAACTGTATGTTATATCAAAAGCTCTGTTATTTTCTTCTACGCTCTCAAGCTTTACCAGCCCCTTTTTTATCAGTTCTTTGGCTTTCTTGGCGGTATCCGTAGTCATATAAAGGCTATCTATAATAGCCTCTCCGTTGAAGTATTTATAAATAGCCTTTTTATCATTGTTTTTTGAGGCGGATATCATATCCGCCTTTATCTTTTTTACAGTCTCACTCTCATTTTTTAAATCAACGGCCTTTTTCAGCCCTTCAAAGGGATTAAAACTCATCTTTATTCCTCACTCTTAAGTATATCCACAGCCGTACCAAGCTGATTATCGGAATCGCTTCCAATCACCGCACCCTCATTCAAATCCACGTCTACATCAGGTTTTATACCCACCTTATGTAAATCATATCCTGAAGGCGGATAGTAATGCTGTGTAGTAATCTTTATCGCCGTACCGTCACCAAGCGGAAGTACATTTTGAACAATACCTTTTCCGAATGTTGTCTTTCCTACTACCTTACCCCACTTAAAATCCTTGAATGTGGCTGTAAAGACCTCAGATGCGGAAGCTGAATTCTCATTTACAAGTACCACCATAGGAATCTTCAGTTCACCCGGATCTTTTGCATAGTATTCTTCTCTGTTTCCGTTTTTATCCTCAGTATACAGTACCAATCCCTCAGGCAAGACATAATCAAGCATATCTACAACCTGGTCAAGCAGTCCTCCGGGATTGCCGCGAAGGTCCACTATCAGTTTTTTCATTCCCTGTGACTTAAGCGACTCTATATTTGATTTGAACTGCTCGGATGTCACCGCATCAAACTGGCTTACTGCGACATAGCCTATTCCGTCATTAAGCATCTTTGAGGATACTGTCTGCACCTCGATTGACCTTCTTGTAAGGTTTAAGTCCACCTGTTTTCTGTCGTCACCTCTGATAACGGTCATAGTAAAGCTTGAACCTTCCACACCTCTTATCTTTGTCTTTACCAATACATCAAGGTCCGTACCTGTAACTTCTTCACCATCTATTTTGTATATTATATCTCCCGGCAACAGTCCGCCTTCCTTTGCAGGGCTGTTGTCAAATACATTCACTATTGTAATAATCTTTGTTTTCGGATTCTGTGAAACCGAAGCGCCTATACCTGAATATTTGCCCTCAGTATCCTCATTGAGCGCCTTATACTCTTCCTTTGTGTAATATACGGTATAAGGATCGTCAAGTCCGTTCATCATTCCGGCATAGATACCGTCTTCCACCTTTGTCATATCCTCATCAAAGAGAAAGTATTTATCTATAATGCTTTGTAAAAGTGATGTCTTTTCTTCTATCTTTTTATAATCCAGCTTATTGCCTTTTTCTGATGTAAATATATGAGTAAAGCCGCCTTTATTCAGCGCGATAACAAATCCCACATAGACAAGTACAAATGAAACCGCCATTCCGGCTATAAAGCACAAGAACCCGTTAAGCTTACCTCTTCGCCTCTTTGCTCTTTCTTCTATTCTCTGCTCCACATCCGTCTCTGTCGTGCCTTTTTTTCGTTCTTTTATATATTCTTCAAAGTCGTCATTCTCATGATGTTCAAACATATAAATCCTCCAAATACATATTTCATTATATGATACCATTTATTACACAAAAAAACAAAGGGGAGATATAAATCTCCCCGATATTTATCCGCCTTATATTTGATTTTAATATCCGACCTTGTCCATATATGACATATACTTTACAACCATAAGGGCAATCTTGAATGTGATGGCGTCCTCAAACATTCTGAGGTCAAGCCCTGTACTCTTTTGAAGCTTATCCAGACGATATACCAAAGTATTTCTGTGAATAAAAAGCTGTCTGGACGTCTCTGAAACATTCAGGCTGTTCTCAAAGAACTTGTTGATAGTTGTAAGTGTCTCCTCGTCAAGATCCTCCGGATTCTTACCGTCAAAGATCTCCTTAATGAACATCTTGCAAAGCGGTATAGGTAACTGATATATAAGTCTTCCTATTCCCAGTCTTGAGTAAGCTACGATATTTTCAGATGCGTAGAATATCTTACCTACATCAAGTGCCATCTTAGCCTCCTTGTAAGACTTTGACACCTCTTTTATCTCGTTGACTATAGTACCGTATGAAACGGTAACATTGAGAATTCCGATAGAATTAAGCTCATCTATAACCGATCTTGCCACTCTGTCGAGGTCTTCATATGCAGAGCCTTCCTTCATCTCCTTGACAAGGATGATATCTCTTTCATCAACCGCTGTAACAAAGTCTTTGTTTCTTGATGCAAAGAGCGCCTTTACCGCCTCAAGGCTTGATACATCTCTCTCGTTCTTGGTCTCTATGATATATACCACTCTTCTTACACTTGTCTCAATATGCAACTTCTTTGCTCTGTTGTAGATATCAACAAGCAGCAAATTGTCAAGCAGGAGGTTTTTGATGAAGTTGTCCTTATCAAATCTCTCCTTGTATGCTACAAGAAGGTTCTCTATCTGGAATGATGCCAATCTTCCCACCATGTAAGTGTCGTCTGTGGTACCTTCCACCAAAAGAATATACTCAAGCTGATGCTCATCAAAAATCTTAAAAAATTGGAACCCGCCTATAGCCTGTGAGTCCGCCAATGAATTGGCAAATGTATTTACCTGTAAACCGTAAGTCTCCGCCTCTGAAAAGGTAGTTGCCAAGACCTTACCCTCAACATCGCAAATGCAAAGCTCAGTTCTTGTAATACCCTTTAAGCCGTCTATAGTATTTTGAAGAATTTGGTTTGAGATCATATATTTGTCTCCTTTTCTCTATTACTTTACTCCACCATCTCATACAAAAATTATGATGAGACAGTCACCAATCACTAATCAATTTTAACAAGGATTGGTCCTACAATCCGATCTGCTCTAAATATCCGGTAGCAGATATTAACAACTTTCATATAGATAATAATGCATTATCACGAGTAAATCAATAGCAAAAAAAGGATTTTTTATTTTTGTTTATGTAAATTTACCTATACACTACCCGACACGGGTTCATTCCCTTGAAATTTTACCATGATATTAAAGGAAATATTATGCTTTGCTTGCTTATTGTAGATAATAACCAAAAACTTTAAAAGTTTATTTCACCTGTGAATACATACTCGGCTCTTCCCCTCATATATATTTCATCATCAACCAGGCTGATATCAAGTTCACCTCCAAGCAAATGTACTCTTACAGATGTATCACAATCTCCCTTTTTCATTGTGGCAAAGGCGCTTGCACATGCTCCGGTACCGCAGGCAAGAGTCTCTCCCGAACCTCTCTCCCACACTCTCATATGAATATTCTTTCTGTCTTCCACATATATAAACTCGGAATTTACCTTTTGAGGGAATCTCTCATGCTTTTCATAGTATTCTCCCACTTTGTTAAGGTCCATATTTTGAAGTTCTTCCAATGTGTCCACATAGTAGACCGCATGCGGATTACCTACATCCACTCCTATAAACTCTTTTTCTTCACCGTTTATAAGTATCTTTTCAGGAAACTGTGAGGTAATCTTTGCTCTGCCCATATTTACATTTATATATTCGGCCTTTTTATTCTTAGGCTCTATTTTTATATGCTTGATTCCCGCTCCCGTCTCCATAGTGAACTCTTCAGACTTTACATATCCGTGGTCATAGGCATACTTTGCCACACATCTTGAACCGTTGCCGCACATAAGCCCTCTGCTGCCGTCCGCATTGTACATATCCATCTTCACATCCGCTATATCCGAAGGACAGATAAGTATAAGTCCGTCACTTCCCACTCCGAAATGTCTGTCACTTACCTTTATTGCAACCTCACTTGGATTATTTACTTTTTCTTTGAAGCAGTCCACATATACATAGTCGTTTCCCGCTCCCTGCATCTTTACAAACTTCATATATTCTCCAATCTCTTTATTCCTTCCCACCATACAAAAGACAAATCTTTTTTGCCGTACTTATGATAGTATCTCCGTTTTTCATACTGCTGCTTTGCAAATATTTATGTGCCTCGGGCTCGGTCATATTCTTATGCTTTATCAAAAGCTCCTTTGCTCTTTGTATTGTCAGAAAATTCTTACCGCCTCGATCTTCCTGCTTTTTCTTTCTCTTTCTTTCATAATAAAGCCTGTCCGATATTTCACCCACCTTTTTTACAAGCTCTATCACTTTAAAAGGCATAGGCAAAAAATTTATATCCTCACTAAGTCCTTCACTGAGTTTGTTCGGTGAACACACGAGCAAAAGCTCACAACTTTCATTGATATTTTCTTTCAGCTCCATATACTGCATATCGCCAAGCTGATATGCGCATATTACAATACCGTAATCAATATCATCACACAGATTTATAGCCTTGGCACCTGATGCAACTACTCCTACTATTGAATATCCGTTTTTTATCAAAATAGACCTTAAAACCTTGCTGTCACCGGGATTTGGAAATGCAATGATTATATCCGACATTATCGTCCTTTCTCCAATGATACTGCATAAAATCAGTATCTTTCCAAATACTTCTTTATTTCCCAGTCTGTAACGGCATTATTAAACTCGTCCCATTCGGACTTTTTTGCATTTAAGTACTCACAGAATATATGTGTGCCGAGTTTTTCTTTCACAAAATCCGATTTTTCAAACTCATCTATTGCCTCTTTTAATGTACTCGGCAGCCTCTTTACATTTGCGATCTCATTTGAGTACATATTTTCATTGATGGCTTCTTTTAAAGGTAAGTCTTTTTCTATTCCGTCAAGTATTGAATATATAAGCATTGCAATGCAAAGGTACGGATTGGTGGCGGAATCCGGACTTCTAAGTTCAAGCCTAATCTGATTATTTCTTTCACCCGGTATTCTAAGCAGTGTGCTTCTGTTTGAATTGGAACTCCATGACACATATACAGGTGCGTCAAACCCCGGTTTTAATCTTTTATATGAGTTTACAAGCGGATTGTTTATCAGTGAAGTGTCACAGGCGTGTTCCAATATACCTGCAACGGCCGCCCTTCCTTTTTTGCTCAGTTTTTTGTCTTCTTCAAGTAAATTGTTGCCTTCATTATCAAGTACGGAGATTTTAAAGTGCATTCCGCTTCCGTTCTCACTCTCAAAAGGCTTCGGCATAAATGAAGCGCTCAGTCCGTGCCTCTTTGCCAATGTCTTTACAGCCATTCTGAATGTCTGTATCGCATCCGCACAGGAAATCGCACCTTGATTGGTGAAATCTATTTCATGCTGTGCTTTTGCAATCTCATGGTGCGACGACTTGATATTTATTCCCATCTCTTCAAGGTTCAGTACTATATCTCTTCTGATATTCTCACTCATATCAAGAGGCCCGATATCAAAATAGCTGGCCTTTTCCTTTACATTCAGACTCACTTCACCTTTATCATCAGTGTTAAGTAAAAAGAATTCGCACTCGGCTTCAATAAATATATTAAGACCCGACTGCCTTGCTTTATCATATGCATCCAGTAATACCGCCCTCGGATCAGCTTCAAAAATGCTTCCGTCGGTTCTGTGAATATTGCAGATAAATCTTGCAACCTTACCCTGCTGCGGTCTCCATGGAAATATACAAAACGTGGAAAGATCCGGATGCAAATACAAATCCGAATCTTCTATAGGTGCAAATCCCTTCACACTTGAACCGTCAAACAGAATTTTATTTTCAAGCGCATCTTCAAGCTGGCTTGCAGTTATTGCGATATTTTTCAAAGTTCCGAAAATATCGGTAAACTGTAATCTGATAAATTCTACATCTTCCTCTTCAACTATGGCAAAAATCTCTTCCTTCGTCATTGCTCACCTTCTCTTTAAAACTTATTAAGCACCCTTTTTAACCTTTCGAGTGCATCATCAACATCTTCTTTTGAAATAATAAGCGGCGGAATAAATCTCAAAACATTGCTTCCGGCATTGATAAGCACCATTCTCTCATCAATAAGCGCCGACTTTATAATATCAGCCACAGGTCTGTAAAACTCCATACCGAGAAGCAATCCCTTTCCTCTGACTTCTTTTATAAAAGGATATTCCTTTACCATACCCTCAAGTTTTTCTTTAAGATAATCTCCCACCGCTTTTACATTTCCTGTTATGTCATCTTCTTTAAATATATCCAGTACCTTGGATGCAACCGCACATACCAAAGGATTTCCTCCATATGTGGAACCGTGATCTCCCGGCTTTAATACATCGCTTGCCTTGCCTGATGTCAAAAATGCACCTATCGGTACTCCGTTACCGAGTGCCTTTGCCACCGTCATCACATCCGGCTGGATGCCGTATTCCTGCCAGGCGAAATACTGTCCGGTTCTTCCCATTCCACATTGAATCTCATCCAAAATCAGTATCAAATCATGTTCATCCGTAAGCTTTTTGATACCCTCAAGGAACTCTTTGGTTGCAGGATGTATTCCACCCTCACCCTGTACCGTCTCAAGTATTATAGCACAGGTTTTGTCACTAACAAGATTTTTTACAGACTCTATATCATTATATTTTGCAAATTTTACTCCCGGAATCAGCGGATAAAAGTCCTCTCTGTAGTGCTCATTACCTGTTACAGAAAGTGCCCCTAAACTTCTGCCGTGAAAGCTTCCTTCCATAGCAATTATTTCAAATCTGCCGCCTGTCTTTGTACCGTATTTTTTTGCAATCTTTATCGCACCCTCAATAGCCTCCGTACCTGAGTTTGTAAAAAACACCTTTTCCATTTGGCTTATTTCAAGAAGCTTTTCTCCCGCCTCTATAACAGGCTCATTATAAAAATAGTTTGATATATGCCAAAGCTTATCAGCCTGATCCTTCAGGGCTTCATTCACTCCTTTATAATTATATCCCAGTCCCTGCACAGCAATACCGGCAAAAAAATCCAGATATTCATTTCCGTCGGTATCAAAAAGCTTTATTCCGTCACCGTGGTCAAAAACGACCTGATACCTGTTATATGTCTTTAATAATAATTGCTCGGCGCAATCTATTGAATCTTTCATCTGCATAACTAATCTCCTACTATCATGGTACCTATACCCTTATTTGTAAACATCTCAAGCAAAAGGCAATGTGCAACCCTGCCGTCGGCAATTGTCACCCTGTTTACTCCGTTTTTTACAGCATCCACACAGTTTGAAAGCTTCGGCAGCATACCTCCGCCCATCTGTCCGTTTTCTATAAGCTTTTCAATTTCGCTTATACTTATCTTTTCTATCAGGCTGCTCTTATCGTTAAAGTCCTTGTATACACCTTCAACATCTGTAAGAAATGCCAGTTTCTCGGCCTTCAGTGCCTTTGCAATGGCACATGCCGCATCGTCTGCATTTACATTGTAGCTTGTATACTCTTTATCAAAGCCTACAGGGCATATAACAGGTAAAAAATTTCTCTCCAAAAGGTCAAAGATAATATCGGGGTTTACCTCACTGACTTCTCCTACCAGACCTATGTCCTCACCGTCAACTTCCTTTTTATGGCAATGCAGCAGTGATCCGTCCTTTCCGCTGATACCTACAGCCTTCATCCCAAGCTCTCCTATCATCTGTACCAGCTCTTTATTCACCTTATTTAACACCATTTCCACAACTTCCATGGTTGCATCATCCGTGAACCTTAAGCCGTTTACAAAATGAGGTTCAATATTCACCTTTTCAAGCCATTTGGAAATCTCCTTACCGCCACCGTGAACTATAACAGGCTGCATACCTACAAGCTTTAAAAGTACGATATCCTGTATTACCTTCTTCTTTAAGTTCTCATCAAGCATTGCCGAACCGCCATACTTTACAACCAATATCTTTTTATTAAACGCCTGTATATACGGCAATGCCTCTATAAGAGTCCCCGCCTTTTCAAGTAATTTATCCATAAAACACCTCTCTAGCTTCTGTAGTCTGCATTTATTTTTACATAGTCAAATGTCAAATCACATCCCCATGCCGTTGCACTAAAATCTCCCATATTTAACTTTACCAAAGCTCTGACTTCCTTTGCGGATAAAATCTTGGTTGCTTTTTCTTCATCAAAGCCTACAGATACACCGTCCTTATATATCAAAATCTTTCCGTTTTCACTCTCAAAATAAAGCTCCATATTGTCGGGATCAAACTTTTCGCCGCTGTATCCAAGCGCACAAAGAATTCTTCCCCAGTTGGCATCATGTCCGAATATTGCCGCCTTTGTAAGTGATGAGGTAACTACAGATTTTGCCAAAGTTCTTGCAGTCTCCTTAGTCTTTGCTCCCTCTACAACCACTTCAAAAAGCGCCGTTGCTCCCTCACCGTCTCCTGCAATCATCTTTGAAAGAGCGGTTGTGATGAAATTTAGATTGCTTTTAAATACCTTGTATTCCTCACTGCTTTCACAGGCTATCTTTTCATTTTCAGCAAGTCCGTTTGCAAGTATTATAAGAGAATCATTTGTGGATGTATCACCGTCCACACTTACCATATTGAAGGTATCGACAACATCATCCCTGAGCGCCTTTAATAAAAGCTCCTTTGAGATATTCACATCTGTTGTGATAAATCCGAGCATTGTGCACATATTCGGATGAATCATCCCCGAACCCTTACACATAGCACCCATCTTTACAGTCTTTCCGGATATTTCAAACTCTATCGCAACTTCCTTTGAAACGGTATCCGTAGTCATTATGGCCTTAGCTGCTTCATTGGCAGCCTTCTCACTCTGCTCCAAAGAATTTGAAAGAGATTCTATTCCGGCGCAAATCTTTTCTATAGGAAGCTGCATACCTATAACACCTGTGGATGCCAAAAGTATTGAACTTTCTCCCACTCCAAGCTTATCGGCCGCCTTCTTTGCGCTCTGCTTACAATACTCCATGCCCTCATCCTTGGTGCAGGCATTAGCGATACCTGAGTTTATAACTATTGCATTTACATAAGTTTCACTGTCCGTTATTTTTCTGTCCCAAAGTACAGGTGCCGCCTTTACAAGATTTGTGGTATATGTTCCTGCAGATATTGTAGGAACTTTAGAAAAAATCATTGCCATATCGGTTCTGTTTTTATATTTTATATTCGCCTCTGTTGCACTTGCCAAAAATCCCTTAGGTGCACATATTCCGCCATTTATTACCTTCATACTTTCTCCTTATATTGCTGTTTTGATTAACTATACTTCCAAGCCATGTATAACCTATTATGCTACAATACTTGAAATATTTTCCTCATTCAGTATAAGCTCATAGCTGTTTATATCCTTATTTTGCTTCCAGCTTTGGCTCTTCCAAAAAATATTTCCTGCAAGATTTTGCTTAAATGCTATAAGAGTTATCTTACTGATTCCTTCGGCATTTACCCTCTCTATAGCTTCCTTTACCATCTTTGCCGCTATATTTTCTCCTCTGCACTTTGAATCCACACATACATGGTAAAACGATGCCTGCCTGCCGTCATGACCTGAAAGTATTGTCCCGACTATTTGATTATTCTTTACGGCCACAACACTAAGCCCCATATTTCTGTCAAGAAATCTTTTTATATGTTCAAAATCATCATCAACAGCCCTGATCCTGAAACCCTTTATACTTTTCCAAAGAGCCATCACCTCAGTGTAGTCCTCTATTTTCATTGCCCTTATTTCTATATCTTTTTTCATCATATTGACATCGGTAAACTTTTTAATCCACATTCTTCATCTATCCCAAACATTAAATTCATATTCTGGATGGCCTGGCCTGCCGCTCCCTTTATAAGATTGTCAATTGCGCCGGTCACCACTATCCTGTTTGTCCTCTTATCTAATACATAGCCTATATCCACAAAATTGCTACCCTTTACAAATCTCGTTTCCGCATTTTCATTTTTCCTAAGAAGCCTTATAAACTTCTCATTTGCATACTCACTTTCATAGGCATTTTTTACATCCTCTTCGCTGACACCTGATTTCAGCGCGGCATATGCTGTTACCAAAATCCCTCTCATCATAGGAACCAGATGAGGTGTAAAACTTATTACAATGTCAGCTCCTGCCGCCTTTGAAAGTTGTGCTTCTATCTCAGGTGTATGTCTGTGACTTCCTATTCCGTAGGCCTTCATATTCTCATTTACTTCACAAAAAAGATTGTCAACCTTCGCACTTCTTCCTGCTCCTGAAGTTCCCGACTTCGCATCTATTATGATGCTGTTTTTATCTATCAGCTTATGCTTTAACAGCGGCTGCAATGAAAGTATCGAACAGGTAGGATAACAACCGGGATTTGCAATCAGTCTTGCTTTCTTTATATCTTCACGGTAAAGCTCCGGCAGACCGTATACAGCCTCTTTTATAAGTTCTTTTGACTTGTGCTCAATCTTATACCACTTTTCATAAATGTCCACATCCTTGATTCTGAAGTCTGCCGAAAGGTCTATTACCTTTGCATTAGCAAGGACCTCATCATTTATATTCTCAGCAAGAAATCCCTGAGGTGTAGCTGTAAATATAATGTCGGCTTTCTTTGACAGCTCCGAAACATTGTCGTTTTCGCAGATATCATCTGCATATTTATACATGCTTCTAAAGACCTTCGAGTAGCTCTCGCCTGCAAAGCTCTTTGAACCGAATCCGACTATTTTCACATCATCTCTTTGTAATAAGAGTCTTACAAGCTCGGCTCCTGCATATCCTGTAGCTCCGACAATACCTACCTTTATCATAAAAACACCTCTCATCCTTTCCTGCTTTGTCATAATTACTTTTATAGTTTCATAATTATACACTTTTTATGAATAAAATCAAGGTTTTGTGCATAAAATTTTTTTAACTAAAAATAGCCGAGCAGCTTAATAAGAGTACTACTCGGCTTTGCGTAATCATATATTTACATTTGATTACATCGGTGTTATACTAAAAATGTAAGAATATTTATATTCGGAGGTATTAAATATGGCAAGTACACTTATCCAATTTAGAACAGAAGACACTGAAAAAATTAAATCTATACAAATTCTTGATAAACTTGGTCTCACACTTCCGACATATCTTAAAATGTGTATATCAAGACTCAATCAGGAACAGGGCATTCCATTTAGTATGAAGCTTGATGCCACTGATACTCCCGGAATCAGTGCTATAAAAAAAGCAAGCAAGATTGCAGCAGAATATAATATTTCCGATATGTCAACTGATGAGATAAATGCAGAAATAGCAGAGGCAAGAAAATAATTATGAAGTATTTCGTGGTTATTGATACTAATGTTCTTGTCTCTGCAGTATTAAAATATAATTCTATTCCGGGAACCATTATTGAATTTGCCTTCAATGGTAAAATTGTACCTGTTTTAAATAAAGAAATCGAATCAGAATATAGAAATGTTTTATTGCGTCCAAAATTTCATTTAACGACCGATATCGTGGATGATATTATAAATGAATTTAAACAAAAAGGACCGTATATTAATGAAAATCATATGTCAATGTCAGCATTGAATATGTCGACCTAAACCGTTTGCAATATTATCTTGCAATAACCTACAAAACTGTTTTTAATTACCTACATTTTTATTTTGTAATTTTCTGCAAAAAAGGACACCTTTTACAGTGTCCACATTGTTTTAATTTCTACATTTTACTGATTTGTAAAAGCTGTTTGTAAATTGTCAAGTTCCAAAGCTGCCGGCGCCTCTCTGAAATTTTGATATGCGAAGATTCCAAATCCTGAGACCTCTCCTGTTTCTCTTGCAGCCTTTACCTGCCTTAATAAAATATCGTTATATCTCATCCATTCCGAAACCGAATTTCCGTCCTTTATATTCTTTCCCGCTCTATAAAGTCCGAGACCTATATACAGTTTTATATTACTGTTACTTTTTTTCTTTAAGTCTACCCAGCTGTTTAAACAGTTTATATATGAATGAGGCGCCAATACGCCTGTCTTTGTTTTTGCTTCAAAACCGTGGTAGAGCTGAGGCATTATATAGTCAATATATTCATTTGAAGCCATCCATTTATCAATATCAACAAAATATGATTTATCACTTCTAAGATTTGATAAAAGCGCTACAGGACTGATGCCGAAAACCGCCTGAGGGCGTGCATTATGTACCGCCTTATATACATCTTTTACAAGCATCGACACATTTTCTCTTCTCCACTGTGTAATACCTAAACTGCTGCCTGAGGCATCATATTCCGCTTTGTCAAAACTCTTTGCCGGGTCACTGTCATTTAGTGAAGGGTAAAAATAATCATCAAACTGTACACCGTCTACAGCATAGTTTTTACATATTTCACTGATCGAATTCACAAGATAATTTCTAACCTCCGCACTTGACGGATTCAGATAGTAATTGCCTTCATGTAATAATACATTTCTCTGTTTTGAAGGATCATTCATCCACTGCTTTACAATTGAACCCTCAGGTATATCTCTCATCATAGAGTTGGTAACTCTGTAAGGGTTTACCCAAGCATGGAAGGAAAGTCCGTGCTTATGAGCACTCTCAATCATATACTCCAAAGGATCAAAATTAGGATTAGAATCTTTTGTGACCATAAACTTTGATAACGGGAAAGATTTTAATTTCTGACCGTAACTGTCCGAGTGACTGTGTACATGACAAAATATGGCATTCATTCCGCGATTTTTTATATCTGTCATCACTTGGTCCGCACGTTTCTTAAATGACTCTACATCTGAAGGCATCTCACCCCAGTCAATATACGAAAACCAAACTCCTCTAAGCTCTTTTTGTCCCACTGCCATGCTTTGAACCGTAGAGCTTCTCTTTACAGGTTTTACCGCCGCATATGCTTGCAAAGAAACCAACACATTCATTATCAGTAATACCGCTATAAGCTTACCGATAAGTCCCCCAAACCATGTTTTTTTCATCTTCATCTCGCTCTCTATCTCTTTTTTCAGTATAATAAAATCACCTATTATCATACTATAGCTAAGATGAAAAACCAATATCAACTTCCTTAAAGACTTATTACAATGCTTTTATCTAAGCTTCGCTTATATAAAGGGATTTTACTTAGGATCCCTGTTCTTATCCCCTACAATCCAGTAATCACAGATTTTTCCGCCTGATGCCAATGTACTTTCTCGATAAAGCACACCTTTTCCCTTCTCAAACATAAGATAGTCGATATCACAACACATAGGCAACAGTTCCAAATAACCGTTATCTCTTGCAAACTTTTCAAGGGGACATCTTGTAAAGTGATAATAAAAACCGTCCCTATGAAGCTCGTTATCAAAGTTAAAATCCCAGGTTTTATCCTTATACTCCGGATGTTTATCCGCCCACTCCGCCATTCTATGCATCCTGTCAGAAAACTTTTTCATATCTTTTTGTTTATTTAAGTCAAAATGACCTCTAAGTTTAGCTATCAATTTGTTGTTTAAAAACTCAACAATTACTTCTTTAAAATCGTCCACACAAAAATCCCCTGCTCTGCACACAGCCATAAATACATACGCTGAATAAATATTGCCTGACATAGGATTGTTTGATCCGATATCTTCAGTATTTTCAAGCATCTGTTTATATAAAACTCTTGCTTTTTTTATGCTTTCTTCAGTTTTATTCTTACCGAACTTTCTTATCATCGGTTTTTTCAAAATAAAACTTATTAGACTGAAATATATTCCTTTGTACTTCATCATAACCCCCTTCAGTTTTTTACAAATTGATTTTTCAATCATCATGTCACAGAATGCAACTTAACTTCTATAAGTTAGTACTTTCTAACCAATTCTATTTTATCACTTTGATGAAGGTTTTTCTATGTTTTAGAGTATTAAAAAAGGACACCTTTTACAGTGTCCCCATTGTTTTAAGCCTTACTAAAGCATTTACATTTTTTCATTTAAATATTTTTGAAACGTACCTACGCTTAGATTTGCCCTTTTTGCGGCATCTTCTACTGAAATTATTCCGTCTTTTACAAGCATTAGTAATGTATTTATAACACCTTCTTTTCTACCTTCTTTTATGCCCTCTCTTCTACCTTCTTTTTTACCCTCTCTTCTGCCCTCTTTTATCCACTTGTCTTTAGATTCTTCTTTAAATATGTCGTATAACTCCTTCATTGCATCCGTCATCTTATTACCCTCCTTAACATACTTAAAATCATATTTCATTTTAGATGTTACAGGAAAATTGTCACTGTAACAATCATCTTTTGTAAAAACTCCCATTAGTTCTGACAATATAGTTCCGTCATTTATATTGGCACTGATATATATTTCTTTAAGCCCGTTGTCAACTTCTCTATTACTTCCATCTATCACCCTTTTTATTAAATATGAGCTCTTATTTTCTTTGAATATATCAAAATTGCAAATATATATCATGCACACTTCCGGCACATTATCAAAGCTTTCTCCTTTTTTCATCAAGCTTGTAGTCAGTACACTGCTGTAATACCTCACTCTTTTTTGATGATTTACATTGTCGGCATTTTGAACCTCAATATTCACTCGCCTTCCGTCTCTTAACTCACAATAAGCATCAAGTATTACAGAGCGTCTTTCTATACTAGTTATAGCATATTGCGACTTATTATTTAAGACTTTCAGATGATAATCTTGCAAAAACGTCCTCAATATTTCTTCACAAAACTCCCTATTTTCTGCCATCTTTCTAAATATAATGTCGTCAATAGGATTTAACTTTTGTACATATTCTTTGAATTTTTGTATGGACCTGTCAGACATAAACCTCCTTTATAAATAAAGCCTTTTTTGAATTAGAAAATATAAGAAATATGTATCTAAAATTATTAGATATGATGAACTGTATTCATAATTATTATAATAAATATTTTTAATTAAATCAATATACTTGATAGAAACATAATATATTTGTAAATTCTTTTAAATTCATTGACTAATTAGGTTTTTATAAATTTTCGCAATAAAAAAGCCTCGGTTTCCCCGGGACTGAAAATCAAAGTAACGCACTCATCAAATCTTTTACACTGTCAAAAGGGCCGTATAAGTCTTCATTATTTTTGGCAGACTCCATAGCTTTATATGTGGTTTCATTCGGCTCATCTATTTTCACCTCAAACGGTAGACCATGACATCTAAGAGCCTGTCTGTAAAAAATGCCGGTTGCGGTACTTAAATCCAATCCCAACTCCTTAAACAGTTCCGATGCTTGCGCTTTCAACTCACTGTCCATCCTTAATGTAAGATTTCCCTTTGCCACTTCCACACCTCCTATCTGACATAAGTATAGCAAAAGATATGTATATTACAAGTGCATTGCAACAAAAAAGCCCCGGTCTCCCTGAGGCTTTGATATTATCCTTTTGCACTTCCACCAATATACCATGAAAGTTTCGACATTTTAAATTTCGACTCTTATTCCTTTCTCTCCCCATCCTCTTTCTCCTTCAGTGCCATCTCCTGAGCCAGATTCACAACCTTGTTTTCAAGAAGCGACATCTGTATGCTCATAAAGAAAAGCTTGATAAGGAGCATGCCTATTATTATCAGATAGACTATATTTGCGGGGGATTTGGCACCTACGAGGTCGGAGATAAGGTAGATGATCCCCGGGAACACCGCAAATACTATCAGTATGATGGCAAAGACCACCCAGAACAGTCCGTCTTCTATTCTTATTTTTGATTTCCTTATCTTTCTAACAATGATAAAAAATGACATTATAGATATCAAGATAAGTCCGATTCTTAGTATAGCTGTCATATTTTTTTCTTCTCTCTAAAACTTTGAATAATAATGATGGATGTCAGCATCCTGAACATATACTTCATGGCATTGATAGGTGTGAGGTAGCTTATACCCGCCACTCTCTCATCCATCTCACCCTGTACCTCACAGACTCTCATACCCTGCTTTATAAGATAGGATACCGTATCCGGCTCAGGCGCATAGTTAAGTCTGAGTGCAAACTCTGCAATCAGCTTTTCATTGTACATTCGCATACCTGAAGTAGGGTCATGTATTGTCACGCCGGTACTTAACTTTATTGCAAGGCTGATAAGTCTTGAGCCCAACATCCTCATCGAGAAAGGCTTTTTCTTGGTTACAAATCTTGAAACGATGACTATATCACATTCCTCACACTTTTTTCTCATTTCAGGTATATATTCCGGTCTGTGCTGTCCGTCGCCGTCAAACTGCACCGCATACTTATAACCGTTTTTGTGGGCATATTTCATACCGGTTTGAAAAGCACCTGCAAGTCCCAGATTCACAGGCAAATCTATAATATTAAATCCTCTTTCTCTGCAGATCTTTGATGTAGCGTCAATAGAGCCGTCATTTACAATCACATAGTCCACATCATTTAATGTATTTGTAAGTCGCTCTATTACATTTGCAATATTCTTTTCTTCATTAAATGCCGGTATTATTACCAATGTATCAGACATATCTATCTCCAAAAACCTTTATTCATGCTTAAAGCTCTCACCACACTCTTCGGCAATCTCTTAAAATTCTTACCTGCCAGAAATCCTGCATACTTGCAACCGCTGATATATACAAGCTTCACAACACTGATATATGAATGAGTGGACAAAAGATGCCCTAATGTCTTTAACACCATTTTTTTACCCTCACTCTCACTTTTTATATTCTTAAAGATCTTGGGATTGCTTGCCTGTGACACTCCGATATCAAAATTTCTTTTAAACTGCGCGGCTCCACTGTAGTTATGAGAATGTATTACCTTGGCCCATGCCTCATATTTTATAAAATATCCATGTTCAATAAGCTTGTATGCATAAAGCATATCTTCATTCAAAATCTCTCCCGTATCAAAGCCTCCAAGTACATTAAAGGTCTCTCTTTCATAGGCTGCACATACATTTGAAGCAAAGTAAGTTTTTATTCCAAGTGTCTGTTTTTCATTAAAGGACTTTATCATTGACTCTATAGGATAATTAAATTCCCTTGTAAACTTTTCAATCTTATTTGCCTTTTTGTCGGGTAATTGTCTTGCATAAGTCATCTTTATTGACTTGTCCATTCCTCGAATCAGATATTTTACAGTCTCCTTGTCAAAGCAGACCGCATCTTGAGTCATACATATAAAATACTTTGCATCGGATTTTGATACTCCGAGATTTCTGGTAGCACCGTGGTCAAATTCATTTTTTTCAATATGCTCAATATAAAGACTTACTTCGCTACCCTCAAATATACCTTTGATACCCTCTTCAATACCCGACTTGTCCCAAATACTTTTGTCCGTATTTATAATAATAATCTTACCGGGTTTTACACTTTGAGCCAAAAGCCTCTTTATTGATGTCAAAAATCTGTTGTCAGGCTTATATGTAGGTATTATTACATCTACTAAATTCATTTTTTAACCTTTCTGAGTCCGAAAATCACCGCTATAAAGAAAAATACGGTCAATACCGACATGGTAATCATATATGCAAGTGCGGCTCCGTTCATAGCAAAGTATTTTACCATAAAATCGCTGAAAAAATATGCAAACACCGCACCGACCACATATATAAAGAATATAACTCCGGTCATCTCAAATATAACCAGACAGTAATATCCGAGATTTACTATTGCATAAAGTCCTCCGCCAAGTATCACCAAAACCAAGGCCGGTCTGTAAGGCTTAATTGCACTTCCGGCGTCTCCAAGTACAAGCTTAAGCGCAGGTATTCCAAATATATAAGCCGCAAGCATTCCAAATAATGTTGCCGCAAATATAAATACCGCAATCTTTGATATGGTCGAAACAAAATTTTTTTTGTTACCTGTCTTATACAGTAGTGACAGTTTTGTAAGTATCGGCCTTATTATAAATCCCGCCATCAAATTTATTATGGAAGTCGGGATAAATATTATACTGAAGTAGCCGTTTAACTCCTCTCCGAGTCTGTAGTTTACAGCATACTTTGCTGCGGCAAATATATAAAGATCTATAAATGCTCCCAAAAACAGCCACTTGCTCTTGTTTAATAAAGAGAGATATGACAATTTTTTTATACTCTTATCTATATTCAATCTGCCAAGCGGTATAATATCAAAAACCAACGCCGCAACCGCTATACTTGGCAGCAGAGCCAAAGAGCTGAGTCTTAAATCCCCTGTAATTCCAAGGATTCCCAAAAATATGCATACACAGAATAATGTCCTGAAAAGTGTTGCCTTTCCCGTCATATCAAGTCTGTCCTGTCTTTGCATTTCAGACTCAAATATATCACAAAATCCGTCTAAAATCTTATACAGCGACAATATCATATATACTTCAAAGACATAGCTGTCCTTTGTCATAAACACTATGTATACAAAACCTGCCAAAACGGCCAAAAGTGAAGTCATTACACGGAATCTTAAATAATCACAAAATGTATATTCATTTGAAACATCGGTAACCTGTATCGGTCTCATACCGAAGTATGAGACTATATAAAGCTGCTGGCCTAATGTGGAAAATCCGAAGAAAAATACTCCGCCTGCATACGCTCCCGCAAGCCTAGTGACAGCCACCCCAAGCAGCATACTTGTAACGGCATATACAAGACTGCCAAGCATATTCCAAAAATATGCACTTCTTTCTTTACTGTCCATAATATATCCAAATCTATTTTAATTCCACCATGGTTATTTCTTTTGCAAAGAGGCCGTATTTTTTAACACTTAAATCATTAAGTTCCATGCCTCTGCAAAGTCTTATAATTGCTTCCAGCTCATTTACTCCGGCATTGTGAGTAAATGGATAGCCTCCGCCAAATCTTGCATTCATATCTATTATATAGGCTTTCCCGTTTGATAAGAGTATATCCATATCAAGATTTCCTATATGAGAAAGGCTTTTTGCAATCTTCTTTCCTACAGCCTCAAGCTCACTGTTTTCGGTGACCTCTGCAATATCGGTTTCACCCGATCTCATAGCATATTTTCTTTTTACCGTAACACTTAGATTCTTTCCTTCAAGATTATTGAAAATATCCAGTCCGAACTCATCTCCTTTAATCTTTTCCTGTATAAGTATCGCTCTGTTTATATCGGCATTTGACTCAAATCTCAAATATGATTTTTGAATACTTCTCTTTGCCTTTTCATAGAGAACTTCAAGTTCCTTTTTATCCTCGGCTTCAAAAATACTTAGTGAACCCATTCCCCATCTGGGTTTTAAAATATAAGTTTTATTATCAAAATCAGCATATTCAAGTGCCTTATCAAGATCCAAATAAGTTTCAGGCACAGGCATATTTATCTTCTTAAGATACTCCAGCATTTCAAACTTATCATTACAAATATTTATAACATCCTCATTTGAGACAATGACCTTTACCCCCAAAGCCTCAAATTCGGCTTTATTCTTTGCAAGTATCATAAGGTCGATGTCAAAAAGCGAAATTAAAATATCTATTTTTTCATTTTTGCATAAATCCAGCAAAAAAGGAATATATTCTTTATCATATATAAGCGGTGACTCAAAAGCCTTGTCAGCCACACTCATAGCGGTTGTATTCATATCCGAATTTGTCGCTACAACATTTCCGCTTAATCCAAGGTCTTTGTATATGTCCCTTAAATAATCGATTATATATGCTCTTCTACCCACACTGGTCAAAAGTATATTCATTATTATCTCACCTTACTCACTATCATCTTAAAGTTCTCATTTTTCATAACTACGGCCAATGCTATATAAATAATCACACCAAGCACTATCTGTATCAGAAGACTTAAAATACCGACTCCTATATGCTTACCTGCAATGTAAATAATAATTCCCATAATTATAGCAGGGATAAAGTTGTTTAAAGCATCCAAACTCTGTTCTTTTAGGGTGTACCCTAAGAGCTTTCCGTTCGGTGCCGCATTTATATATGCACAAATCAGATCCGAAAAGGCCTTAAGCCCCACAAACACAAATACATTATACCTTATTCCAATCAGCAATATGGCAATTCCAAGAATCTTTTTTATAATTTCAAGCTTTAAAAATATATCACTTCTGCCCATAGCATTCAGCGCCTCAAGGTTTGAGACATGAATCGGCCAAAATACATACGAAAAACACATCATCTGCAAAAACGGTATTGCAATCCTCCACTTCTCTCCAAGCAGTAAAAGTATCAGATTATCACTGATCGCCGCAAGACCACACATCATAGGTGCCACCACAAATGTGGAAAGTCTTACTGATGACTTTAAAAGTGCTTTTACATCTTCCTTACTTTCCTGTTTTTTTGACATGGCAGGAAGAAGTACGGACTGTATGGCGGATGAAAGATTGCTTACTACAAGCTTCGGGAATTGCTCACCTCTGTTGAATGATCCCAGCATATCTTCACTGTATGCCTTACCTATAACAAGTCCATGTATATTTGTAAAAATCGTATCTATCAGTGATGCGACCAATAGCTTCGAGCCGTAGGCAAACATGGTTTTTAATCTTTCCAAACTGAACTTAAGTCCCGGAAAATATTTTATACCTATACCGAGTATTATAAGGAGTGCAAAATAATATACTATCTGTTGGAACACCAAGGCCCAGACCTTGGCTCCCTCAAGTGCCATAATTACACTCACACTTCCTGAAATCACAGACGAAAGAAATGTTGCAATAAAAAGAGTTTTAAACTTCATATTTCTGGCAACATATGAATTTTCTATTGATATAATACTTCCCGGCAGTATTATTATGCCCATAACTCTCAGTATGTCGGTAAGCTCAGGATTTTTATATATATCCGCTATTACGGGTGAGCCCAAAAATAACAGTATATATATCGCCAGTGATAAGAGTACATTAAAAATCAGCACAGATGAAAAGTCCAAATCATCCGCATGAAACTTTTGTATCAGTGCTGAAGCAAATCCGTTTTGTACCAAAACATTAGCTATTGTTGTAAATATCAAAACTATTGCAACTATTCCATACTCTGACGGACTTAAAAGCCTTGCAAGGAGTACAGACACTATAAACTGGACTCCCTGCGAACCTCCGTTTTCAAGTATTTTCCAAAAAAGAGATGTGGAAATCTCACTTTTATTTTTCTTATTCATCAGATATTCAACATCTCTCCTATTGTAAGTATTTTTGAACTTTTAAAAAATGAATATTTCAAGATATCTCTTATCTTTGATATCCTGTTTTTAGATTTCATATTTGCAAAGGCATTTAAATATTTGCGTGCAAAATATGTATCGGCCGACCTGCTTTTCCCAAGTTCATCCTTATATAATCTTAAAAACTCCTCCACCTGAGCAAACATACAGTCATAGTTTTCTCTTATCCTTTGTTTGTTTCTCTTTTTTATATTGCGAAGTTCCAGAGGATTCTTTGCACCAAGTTCATTGCTTTCATGTTGACGATACTTTACAAGGCACTCATTAAGAAAACCTACTTTACCGAATGTAAAGGCAATCAGTCCAAGCCACCAGTCATGCATAAAAGAAACCTCAGGCCTTTTATATATATCAAGCAATGCTTTATTTATAATCACCGTATTTCCTGTAATATTGTTTTCAACAAGATACCTTGAAAAACTTTTTTCTGTGCTTATTGTATAAAGGTATTTTGACTCCTTTTTTGCATACTTTATGGCTTCACTCATACCTGTAAGTTCACTCATTTTTTTGTTCTTTGAATTCAGGTTTTCATCCACTATCTCCAAATCCGAATGCAGCAGTATCGGTGTTTCTTTGCCATACCTTCTTTCAAGCCTTTGTATGGCTTTCAGACTTTTTTCGAGCTTGTCACTTTGCCAAAAGTCATCCTGATCGCAAAGCGCAATATATTCGGCATCAGCCATATCAAGCAGATTGTAAAAGTTTTCTTTCGCACTGTGAGTATTGCTCTGAACAACCTTTATCTTCTCGCCCAATACACTCTCATAGCTTCTTAATATTTCAAAAGTACAATCGCTTGAATTGTCGTCACTTGCAAGTATATAGTAGTCCTTAAAACTTTGACTTATTATACTTTCTATCTGCTCAGGCAAAAATCTTTCACCGTTATAGGTCGCAAGTAAAATTTCTATCATACGCATCCTAGAGTAATCCGAAAATAATCACTTCAAGCCTTACAAATGCAAAAAATACTTTTGCAAATATCTGCCAAAGAGGGTTTATCTTCAGATAATTTTTATAAAAATACATTGTGGACTCTTCTCTTATTTTCTGGCGTGAGTAGAGGCTTTTTAAACTTTTTTTGATGCTGAATACAGAAGTTTTTTAACGATAGGTGAGAGAACTGGAAAAATGGAAATTTCATTTTTTAATTTGAATGAAATATATTATGAAAGAGTAAATGAAAAGATTAAATGGTTTTTAAAAATGTTTGAGCCATTTTCGATAATTTTTATTGGAATATTAATTGGTGGAATAATATTTTCAGTTATGCTTCCAATTTTTAAAATGGGAGAAATGCTATAAAAATAAAAAAGGAAAAATATGATAGAAAATTTTAATGAATTATCAAAGTATACACAAGATTTATTTTGTGAAAAAAATAAAAAATCAAAAAAATATGAGATTATAAAAGAAATAAAAGAAGAAAGTTTGGAGAAAAAAGTACCTATAATTACAGATGATGTACTTAATTTTATGATATTTGCTGCAAAAAATAAAAAGTCAAAAAAAATTTTGGAAATTGGAACTGCAACTGGGTATTCAGGAATTTTTTTGGCACAGATTGCAAATAAAAATGATGGATTTTTGACTACAATAGAAATTGACGAAATTCGTTATGAAAAAGCAGTCGAAAATTTTAAAAAAATGGGACTTTTTGAGAAAAATAATTTGATTATGGGAGATGCACTTGAAGAAATACCAAAATTGGATAAAAATATAAAATATGATTTTATATTCATAGATGCGGCCAAAGGTCAGTATTTGAAATTTTTTGAGATGTGCTATGAACTGCTTTGCGAGGATGGAATAATTTTTATTGATAATATTGTATTTCGTGGGCTTGTGGCAAAATCTAAAGAAGAAGTTCCAAAAAGATATAAAACGATTGTAAGAAGATTAAACGAATTTATTAAAAAATTAAATGATGAATATAATTTTGTTTTGTTGCCGTTTGGAGATGGAGTTGGAATAGTTAAAAAATAAAAATTAGTGGAAAGAAGTGATGAAAATGAAGTTTCTTTTGTATAATATACGGTATGGGACAGGAAAGTATTTAAATCAGCCATTTAAACATATTAGAGGATATTTAGGCCGCTCAAACTGGCATATTCACAAAATTGGAAGTCTCATAAATAAATATAAACCTGATATAGTGGGACTTGTAGAAGTTGATTTGGGTTCTTTTAGAATGAAAAGTAAAAATCAGGCTGCCGTCCTTGCGAGAATTACGAGAAATAACAATGTTTTTCAGTATAAATACGAAGAAAATTCAAAATATATGAAATTTCCAATGGTCCGTAAACAGGGAAATGCACTGCTTTCAAAAGGTGAAATAATTAGGACAAAATTTCATTACTTAGATAATGGAATGAAAAAACTTATAATTGAAGCGGAAACTGAAAAAGTTGTAGTATTTTTAGTACATTTGGCGCTAGGAGGAAAAACTCGGCAAAAACAGATAGTTCAGCTTTATGATTTAGTAAAAAGTACAAAAAAACCTGTGATTGTCGCTGGAGATTTTAATGCTTTTTGGGGATATGATGAACTTGCAATGTTTTTAAAAGCATCAGGATTAAAAAATTCGAATATAAATTCGCAACCGACTTTTCCCAGTTGGAAGCCTAAAAAAGAACTTGATTTTATACTTTGCTCAAAAGAAATAAAAATAAATGACTTTAAAGTTATACAAACAAAACTTTCTGATCACTTACCAGTGTTAATTGATTTTAATATATTATAATTTTGTAAAAAATCCAAAAAAAAGTTGCAAAAATTGAATAAATATATTAAAATTATAGTGAAAAATATATTCAGAAAGGAGTTTTTTAGTGAAATCAGTAATAAAAAAATTGTCATTATTAGCAATTTCGATTTTGACAGTGACATCGCTAAATGCCGCTAATTTAGTAGTTGGTGGAAATAAGAATGCAACAAAAATAGATAATGCAAAAATAGCAAAACCTAAAGAGTTGAGAGGTGTGTGGGTTGCAAGTGTAAGTAATATAGATTGGCCGTCAAAACCAGGTCTTAGTGTAGAAAAACAAAAAGCGGAGTTTATTTCAATTCTTAACAATGTAAAAAGTTGGAATATGAATGCCGTATTTGTGCAAATTAAACCAGAATCTGATGCCTTTTATCCATCGAAATACGCACCTTGGTCTCGTTATTTAACTGGAACTCAAGGAGTAAATCCTGGATATGATCCATTAAAATTTATGGTGGAAGAAGCTCATAAAAGAGGAATAGAATTTCACGCTTGGTTTAATCCTTACAGACTTACTGCAACTGGTGGAAGAGAAAAGTTATCAAGTGAAAGTATCGGTAAGAAAAAACCTGAATGGACTGTGACATATGGTGGAAAAGTTTACTTAAACCCTGGAATCCCAGAAGTTAATAATTATGTTGTAAATAGTATTGTTGAAGTTGTAAAAAATTATGATGTTGATGGAGTTCATATGGATGATTATTTTTATCCATATAAAGTAAAAAATGAAGAATATCCAGATTTTGAACAATATCAAAAATATGGGAAAAAATTCTCGAATATTGGAGATTGGAGAAGAAATAATGTAAATACTCTGATTGAAAAATTGCACAAAGAAATAAAAAAAGAAAATCCTAATGTAGAATTTGGAATAAGTCCTTTTGGCGTTTGGAGAAATGATTCAACAGATCCCGTAAGAGGTTCTGCAACGAAGGCTGGAGTTCAAAATTATGACGATTTATACGCAGATATTTTACTTTGGATGAATAATCACTGGATTGACTATGTTGCACCACAAATTTACTGGAATCAAGGATTTAAAGTTGCTGAATACAATACTTTAGTAAAATGGTGGAGTAAATATGCAGCTGAAACAAATACTGATTTATACATAGGACAAGCTGCCTATAAAGTAAATGAATGGAAAAATGCAAAAGAATTGGTAAATCAAATTAATTTTAACAGAAATTATCCAGAAGTTAAAGGAAGTATATTTTTTAGCTATAAATCTTTATTGACAAATCCAAAAAATGCGACAAATAGCTTGAAACAAGGACCATATAGTTTGAATAATTAATAAATTAGAGACTTTGTTCTAAAAGTTGAATTTTAGAACAGTCTCTTTTTTTTTATTTTTAAACTTTAGAAAAAATTTTTTAAATATGTTATAATATAAAAAAATATAATATAAAAAAAATTATAGAAAAAGGAATTAAAGAAAGATGGGAAAATTAATAATTATTGAAGGAACGGATGGAAGTGGAAAGCAGACACAGACAGAATTGTTATATAAAAAATTGTGTAAATTAAAAGGAAAAGAAAAAATAAAAAAAATATCTTTTCCAAATTATGACAGTAAAGCTTCGGAACCAGTAAAAATGTATCTTGCAGGTGAATTTGGAAAAAAAGCTCAAAGTGTGAATGCTTATGCGGCTTCAGTTCTTTATTCAGTCGATAGATTTGCTTCTTATAAAATGGAGTGGGAAAATTTTTATAACGGTGGAGGAATAGTCATAAGTGATAGATACACAATTTCAAATATGATTCATCAAGTTCCAAAAATAGATAATGAAATTGAAAAAGAAAAATATTTGAAATGGTTAGTCGATTTAGAATGGAATAAAATTGGTTTGCCTAAACCTGATATTGTGTTTTTTTTGGATATTCCTTTTGAAATTAGTGATGAACTTATGAAAAATCGGGAGAATAAAATAACTGGAGAAATTAAAAAGGATATTCATGAAAAAGATAAAGAGTATTTGAGGAAATCATATGAAACGGCAAAAAGTCTTGCACTAAAATATAGCTGGGAAATAATTTCTTGCGTAAATAATGGAAAGTTAAAATCTATTGAAGAAATTAATGACGAAATAATGGAAATTGTAAATAAAAAATTATAAAAAAATTATCTTGAAATGACAGGAATAAAAATATTTCTGAAATTTTAAGATAATTTTTTGTTTCTTTTATTTATTGTTATTGTTTTATTTTTAAATTTATTTAAATAAAATATTATTTAACAAATTTAAAATTTTTATAGTTAATTTGAAGAATTTTTTTTACTGAATTTTTCCAAAATATACAAAGTTAAAGAATTTATTATAAATCCAGGAACGATTTCGTAGACTGTTTTTCCAAGTCCGCTTTGATTCCAGAAAATAACTGTGACAGTTGCGATAAGCATTGAAATTAATATATTTTTCCAATGTAAATTTTTCTTGTATAAAATGAATAAAATAACAGGAGAAAATACAGCTCCAAAACCTGCCCAAGCATATGAAACTAGCGATAAAACTTGTGAATTTGGATTCATTGCCAAAATTGTTGCAACGATAAAAATTAAAATTATACATATTCTTCCAACCCAAATAAGCTCTTTGTGGCTTTTTTCTCTCTTTACAATGTATTTATAAAAATCTTCTGTCAAAGTATTTGAAGCAACCAATAATTGTGCAGAAATTGTTGACATTATGGCTGATAAAATTGCAGCGTATAAAATTCCTGCAACCCAAGGATTGAAAAGTCCACCAATCATGTAAATAAAGATTTTTTCAGCATCACCTGAAATTGTTTTTATATTAGGGTAAAGTGCCATTCCTGTAAGTCCAACTGCAATTGAACCGACAAGGGAAATGATGACCCACACCATTGCAATAAGTCGTGCTTTCCAAAGTTCATTTACATCTTTAATACTCATAAATTTTACAATTATGTGCGGCTGTCCAAAATATCCAAGTCCCCATCCAAGTCCTGAAATAATGACAGGTAAACTAAGTGCTTCAGGATATTTTAAAAGATTTAAAGAAATATGTTTTTGAACCATGGCAGTTTCAATTCCTTTGTTCCCGCCAACCACGAAATATGCAACGACAGGTACGACAATTATTGCGAAAAACATAAGAATTCCTTGAAAAAAATCAGTCCAAACTCCAGCTAAGTAACCACCTAAAAATGTATAAATAATAATAGTTCCACCACCTATTAAAACTCCCCATTTGTAGTCAATTCCAAGTAGTGATTCAAATAATTTTCCATTTGAAACCAACCCTGAAGCAGAATAAATTGTAAAGAAAAATAATATTACAATTGCAGAAAAAGTTTTGACATATCCTTTTTTATCGTCTGATTTTCTTGATAAAAATGTGGGAATTGTCAGCGCATCATGCTCTTCAGTCTGAGTTCTAAGTTTTGGCGCAACGAATTTCCAGTTCAAATATGTTCCAATGATAAGACCCACAATGACCCATATTTGCTTTAATCCAGACAAATAAACAGCTCCAGGCAATCCTAAAAGCAGCCATCCGCTCATATCACTGGCTTGTGCTGACATCGCTGTAACCCAGTATCCAACACCTCTTCCACCTAAAACATAGTCTTCGTGGGTGTCTGTTTTTGTATAAAAATATACACCTATTCCTATTAAAAATAATAAATAAACTCCAAATGTTATAAATGTTTCGATTCCAACTTTCATTTTTTCTCCCTTATTTTTTATAATTTTTTATTTAGCTATTTCAGAAAGTAAAATTCCACCTGCAACGGAAACATTTAAAGAATTAATTTTTCCGTTTAAATGAATTTTTACAATTTTATCGCAGTGCTCTCTGACTTTTTTTCTCATTCCATTTCCTTCGCTTCCAAGCACAAGACAAACTTTGTTTGGATACTTTTCTTCATAGTAGTAACATTCACCATCAGCTTCTGCACCATAAACTGTGTATCCATATTTTTTTAATTTGTCAATTGTATCTGAAATATTTGTCACTTTTACAATATCCACATGTTCTATAGCACCTGTTGATGATTTTACGACTGTTTCTGTCACTTTTACACTATTTCTGTCTTGAATGATTATTCCGTCAACTCCAAAACATTCAGCACTTCTAATTATTGCACCAAAATTTCTTGGGTCTTGAACTTGATCTAAAATTACTACTTTTGATTTTTCTTTTCTCAAAACTTTTTCCAAAAATGCGTTTAAGTCAACATAGTAGTCAAAATCTGAGATTATTGCGACAACACCTTGTGAATTTTCAATTATTTTGTCGTTATAAAAAACTTTTATATTTTTTTTACTTGCTAAATTTAAAATATTTTTTATAGTTTCTTTCTTGACTTTTTTATAAATTTCAAGTTTTTCAATATTTTTATCAGATTTTAAAACTTCTGTTACAGGATTAATTCCTATGATTTTTTTCATATTTTTCTCGTTCTCGCTTTCTTTTTGTGATTTATATTAATTATAACAAAAAAAAATGATTTTGTCTTGTTTAAATTTCATCTATTTTAAAGAAAAAAATTAAAAATTTTAGTTTTACTGTTCTTTTACTATGAATTTTAGAAATATTCTATCTAACCATAAAAAATATCATTTAAAAAGCTCGTATAACATCTATACAGCTCAAAGAATTCATTTTTAATATAAAAATAAAAATATTCCTTAAATGAAAATTTTAGCTTATAGGGGTTATATGGACAAATTTGATATAATCAAAATATTTTGTGTTAATTATTTGGAATGTATAAAGTTGAAAGAAAAAACAGGACTTTCATTGTATCTCGGGACAAGATAGTTCTCCCCGTCTGTTTTTCTGTAATATATTTTATTCCTTTGTTAAATGATATTTTTCAATGTATTCTTCCATGTATTTCACACCTGTTTTTTTTCTATTTTTTCTGGCTATATCAAGTGAAGTATTCCCATTTTTATCTTTAAATAAAATTTTTAAATTGGGTTCTGAGAATACTATATTGTATAATGGTGTCATTTTTTCATCAGGATACAATGTCCCGTATGCACAAAAAAGGCGATTTAATGGAGATTCTCCTGTATTCATATCTATTGACGATAAACTTTCTCCTCTTTCTAGTAATATTTTGTACAAATCCAATGTAATTTCTAAATCTGTTTTTCTATTATCCAAGGATATATTACTAAACAATGGGAAAAACAGGTTTATTCCACCCCCTTTCTTCTTTTTGACTGAAGCTCCCTTTTTTAATAAAAATTTAACTATTTTATATTTTTCTTCAGGTTCATAATTGCAAAAAGCAGTATATAGTAAATCTTCCTCATATTGTTGCCCCTCCTCAAATTTTTCCAGAAAAGTTTCATATGTACCAAAATATGCTTCTGAATACACAGTAGGATTTTCATTATCAGGCAATTCAATTATCTCTTCATATTTTAAGTCTGGTTCTCTTTCTAAAAATTTAGTCCATTTTTTTAATAGTACTGACATTGATTTCCTTGAAATTTCCGCCTGTAAGTCTCTATTTTCTGGATAATATTGAAAACATATAAAAACTTTATTACCAATCACATTTCCTTCCCAAGATTCTACACTTCTTCCTCCTATATAAGTTCTACTTAATAATTCTTTGTAGTACTCAACATAATCAGCTTTTTCTAAATCTTCTTCTATATCCATTAAATAACAACTTATATTTCCTTCATTTTTTGAATTAACAGACGAACATACAGGTTTTAATTCTTTTTTATCATTTACTTTGTAATAGCTAAACTTAAATTTCATAATTTTTTCCTTTCTTTTCCCATATTTAGCGGATTATAAGAATTTAATAAAATTAATGTTCTTTATTTACAATTATTTATTATTTATTACTGATTTTCTTTAGGATACACCGTTGCATTCGGATTACTATTTGTAGGTTTATATCCCTTAACTTTAACTCCCGATGGCGTTACTTCTTTCCACATTTGGGCACCATTAGGAGTAGTGACACTAGTTCTGTTTAGATTTAGGTTTCCAATTCTTCCTTCTGCTGAATTTGCGACTGCCCCATTGCCAAAATGTGTTGTTTCGGCATATTTTGAATAGTTGCTTCCACTTATTCCAAGCGTGCTCTGCCCTGATAATGATAATGCACTTGCATTGAAGCTGTTTACATCAAGTGCCAGATAATCAGTCTTTAGTATTCCGCCTACAGAGTTATAGCTGTCAGCCTTGATTAAAGTTGTGCCTTTTGAAGTGATTCCACCAATTGAGGCTATTTCCTCACGCTGAGATTTATCGTACTCCCCATAGTTAAATCCTGTTGTTCTTTTTGTGGTATTGTTAATCACATTCCCCTTTTCAGAAATCAGGGCAACTGTCTCTTCACCATTAATCCGTCCACCGATATTTTCAATATTTCCAACAGAACTTATATATGTTCTGTCTCCTGAAATTTCTGAAAGCAGGTTGTTAGTTGTCTCATTTAGATATTTTGTGATTAATAAGTAAATCTATTTTTAACCTAAAATTTTTGTTTGTATTTTTCAAACATTTCTCGAACTTCATTATCATTATAAATATTTTCATAAGCAGTTACAATAACTTGTAGTTCTTTTAGAAAATCTTCTTTAGAAATTATTTCTACATTTTCTTTTTCTCTCTTCCCTTTAAATCTTTCTGAAATTAAAGTTTTAATTTCTTTTTCCAATATAAAATCACTCATCATATTATTATATTTTTTTCTATCAAACCATTCATAAATTTTTCCATTTTTATATCCTGTATAGTAATAAAATATAATATTTTTATCTCCTTTTGACATTATATTAAAATATAATTCTCTTTCATCAAAATGTCCAAATTTTTCTCTTTCTTTTTCAAAAAATTCATTTTTTCCATTTAAAAAATTTTTTAGTATATTTTCACCCATTAAATAAGAAAAAAATAATTTTAATATGTCTTTATCCCAATAATTTATCGCTTCTCTTTTAAAATTAATAATTCCTAAGTTATATTTATTACTTTCATAGTTATATTTTAAAAGAAAATCTCGAAGTTTATCTCTTACAAAAATACTTTTAACATCTAAATCAATTTTATATTTTTTAGATTCCCCAATATAATTAGTATAATTAACAAATTCCTGTTCAATAAAAGCTATCATATCAGGATAACAATGAATATTTTTAAAATAATACATTAAAAAATACTGCAACATTTCTTCATAAGAAAAATAAACTCTTATTTCAACATTATTCAAATAGTCATATTCAGATATATATACTGCTGTTTCATCCTCATTATCCCATCCCCCATTTATCAAAAAACCTAAATACTCTCCTGAACTTGTTTCAGTAGCATCAGTATAAAATTCATTTATAATATCTGGAAAATCATTAATATAATCCATTGCTGATACAAAAAATTCGTATTTATTTATTCCTATTTTTTCAAATACATCATCCTTAATTTTTTTTATGTTCATATTTAATCTCCTTTAAGTTTTTTATTTATTTGGATTTCTAAAATGATAATTTGTTATCTCTATTTTTTTAGTATCTGGGTTTACTTTAATATAAATTCTCATTGATTTTCCATCAATTACTCTATTTACTCCAATATCATTTCCTCGTGTTATTGCATTTTTTATTTCCTCTGGAGTGATTGTGTTTTTTATGTTATTTTCTATACTATGCTCAAGTTTATCTACATCTATTTTTTTAGTATCATGTACCGTTTTTGAACTTTTTATATTTTTATAACTAATTTCTTCTGGAATTTTATTTCCTGGAAGCATTCTTAATTTTTGATATTGAACCTCAAATACATCATCATATATTTCCTTAACATTGCTTATTTTATATTCAGGTATATTTGTGACTTTTCCTTCACTTATTTTTAATTGATTTAAAAAAAAGTTATCCACTATCTCTAAGTCATGTCCACCTGATAGTTCTCCATTTTTTGGTATTATTTCATTATGATGTTTTTTTATTTGAGAATTATTCATTATAAACTCATAATTTTCACCACTATAAGTATTGTTTTTAACAGTACTTAGATTTTCAGTTGCATTCCCTGCTGTTTGTGCAATTCTTTCAACATTTCTTGTATGGCCTGTAACTTCTGTTGTGCTAGAAGTTGTATTATGCGGTAGTCCCCTAGATACACTTTTTGAAGGTTTTGTCACATTTTTAGGAACTCGGAATACTCCATCAGATCCCTCTTCAAGAACTGTCGCTCCTTTTCTTGTAGCGACGATTATGTTATTTTTTATTATGTGTTAAAAAAAATTTTAATATTTAACTTTGTAATTTAGATAAAATTTCTCTATATTTTTTTATTACTTTATCTTCTGTCAAAAACTGAGTTCCCTTTAATTTATTCTGTTCTTTCGATATAATTTCATTTTTACTTATATCATTATTTTGTATTATTTTTTTTAATTTCTTTTTAAAATTTTTCCATATTTTTTTATTATCATGAATCATTTCCAATATCATGTTAATTGAAAATATATCTAGATATTTTAAATCTTTTTCAAACGCACTTATTGTTTTATCTAAAAGATGATTATCTTCTAAAGTTTCAGTTAATATATATAGAATATTCCAGTATTTATCATATTTTAAGTTTATATTCTTCACTTCACTTATTGTTGATAGTATTTTCTCTACTTTTTCTTTTAACCATTTTCTTTCTTCTTTTTTTGAAATATTAAATTTCATATATTGATCAAGATACTCCTCTCTTTGCATATGAAAATAACTTCCATTATAATGTAAAAATATTTTTTTTGCTTCACTATAGTCTTTTATAATCATTATTGTTTCACCGCTTTCCAGAAACCTTTCTTTTTTTACATACTCTTGTCACATATGTATTATCTCACAACAAAAATTTCATCTATTTTAAAGAAAAAAATTAAAAATTTTAGTTTTACTGTTCTTTTACTGTGAATTTTAGAAATATTCTATCTAACCATAAAAAATATTATTTAAAAAGCTCGTATAACATCTATACAGCTCAAAAAAATCAATATTTGGAATACAGAAAAAATGTAAAAAAAACTGCATCTCCTATTTTGTGCCCCAAATTTAGGTGCAGCATAAAATAATTTTCTGACATCTTTTTTTTTAAACTGTAATTTTTTATTTATGATTTAATCTTTTGACTGCTCATTCTTTTCGTTAAAACAATTATTAAAGATTCTTGATTTACACCAATATTCTTTTAGAAATTCATTTTTAAATAATATTTTTAAAGTGTTAATCAATTTTTCTTCATCTTCAGAAAGACTAATATCTTTTTTATGCAATATTTTATTAAATAGTGCAAGAACACTCGCAACTTTAGTTGTGAGATGAATTGCGCGGAAATTTAGCATAAATAAAAAATATTACTTTTTAGTAGATAATAATGTAAAATATATGGTACAATATCTCTGATGAAAAGGAGGCGTCGAACAAGCGTAGGCAAACTCATAAATGCAGACTGCAATGGAGCATTAAATATTCTAAAGAAAAGTAAAGTTGTGGACATAAATGTCCTATACAGTAGAGACGACCTGAACACGCCTAAAAGAATAAGGGTAGCATAGAACTATCAAACTTCTTAGAAAATTTTTAAATGTTTTTGAAAATTTTAGAACCCTGCGACTTTAGTCGTGGGAGGTTCAGTATGTTACAATATTGTTATCTCATTATGTTATTATGAATAATCAAAACTTTAAAATATGATGATTCATGAAACAAATGAAAAAGTATTGGCTTAAACTTTTCTAAATGTTATGATGAATGAACATTTAGATTGGTTAAGTGTATTAGTTAAAGTTATGAAGGGAGAAATAAAATAATAGCTAAAATAGGTTGGATAGGATTAGGACAAATGGGAACTCCTATGGTAGAAAATTTATTAAAAGGTTCTGTTGATGTGACAGTTTACAATAGAAGTTTTGATAAAACTTTACCACTTGTAGAAAAAGGAGCTAAAAACACAAAAAATGTGGAAGAAATTTTTGAACAAAATGACATTATATTTTTTATGATTTCAAATTACAGTGCGGCATTAGAAGTTTTAAATGAAAATGTCTTGTCAAAAATAAAAGGTAAAAAAATAGTAAATATGAGTACAATTTCACCTACTGAAAGTAAAGCTGTAGGAAAACTTGTTATTGAAAATAATGGGAAATATATTGAAGCACCGGTATCTGGATCAGTGGGAGCTGCTACTGCTGGAGTTTTATTAATATTAGTTGGTGGAAATGAAGCTGATACAAAAGATTTATATTCAATTTTTGATATTTTAGGAAGTAAAACATATTATTTTGGAGAATTAGGAAAAGCAACTGGAGCAAAATTAGTATTAAATTCTTTACTTGGAATATTTGGAGAAGCTTATAGTGAAGTGTTATTATTAGCACAAAATTTTGGAATAGATACAGAAACTATTGTAAATGCTATTTCAGATTCTAGAATGAGTTCGCCACTATTTCAGGAAAAAAAAGATATGTTTACAAACAGAGAATATCCTGCGGCATTTATGCTTAAACATATGACAAAAGACTTGAAATTATCAAATGAAGAAATCGAAAATAGAAAATTATCATTACCGCTAATTGAAGATACAACTAGAAGTTATTCAGAAGCTTTAGAAGAAGGGTATGGAGAACAAGATATGTCGGCTATTTTTGAAATTTTAAGTAAGAAAAATGATTAAGATAAAATAAGGAGATAAAATATATATTAAAAAATATCAGGAATATTTGCCTGATATTTTTAATTTTAATGAATTAATTATTTATTATTCAAAGATAAAAAAATATATATACTTGCTATTTTTTTAAACCATTAATTATAATTAATTGCTTTTTTCTTTTTTTGTGGTATACTTAAGTGAAAAGAAAAATTATAATGATTACAAAAATATAAAAATTAAAAAAAGAAAGGAGGCGCTACTTTTTA
>NZ_CALLVU010000026.1 GCF_938015485.1 uncultured Lachnoanaerobaculum sp.
AACCATTGGTTGTGAAGATACAACAATTGCATATTATGGAAGTGAAATAGAATTACATTATGAAACAAAATCTTCCAATGGCAAACTTATTTTCTCTGCAAAACTGCCGATACTAAATGTAGAGCTTCCATTTTGGATTTTTGGTAAACAACTAATATTTTTAGATGCATACTATTTATTAACTGAAATCGTTGAGAAAAATACACAGATTCCAATAACAAGTACTCTCATCAACATCCACACAGGAAAATACGCAAAACTAGATCACTATTATCCTCATATAACTATTGATGAAGAAGTAAAACTTCAAACTGATGATGGAAATATTCTGATTTTAAGAGATATAGATAACCTGAAATGGATAAATATAGAATAAAAGATTAATAAAAAATCATACGCTGGGCAATTGTCCCAGCTTTCTTATCGCTGGGGCTTGCTCATAACGTATTAAAATTTAAATTACAGTAAAACAACCTACAATACTACAATAACATCACTCCTACTGCATCCACACAAGTTGCTTGACTTCGTTATAGAACTCCTCAGTTGCCTTGTCTCTCAATCCTATAACCTCTTTTAAAAGTTTATGTGTGGATTCACTATCTGACTTATCTCTGAATGTAATATAGCGACTATAACAATAGGCTCTATTGCGACTCATGCCATAGGTCTCCTTCAACACAATCAATGGACTGACAGCCTCAAGTACCTCCTGTTCTGTGTCATTTACAATATGTGGATTTAACTCTGTCATAAAGACATTTGCATACTCCAATGCTCTGTTATAAGAAATGCCACTTGATTTACTGATCTGCTGTAAGCTATTTCTTACTGCTTCTCCCAATTCCATTGGAGTCATCATTCCATCGCCGAATTCTTCATTGAATTTTCCACTATCCTCTAACTGTAGTAATCTTGAAACTTCATCTCTAATCATTGTTCTCTCCTCCTAAATTTTATTGTAGAAATTAGTAATGTAACAGTATCTACACATTCCAACCCTTCAACGGAAAACAATTCATATCTCACTCGCCTTAAAGACTATACCATAAAAAAATATCTAATGCAAATTTTTACTAATAACTTCTCAACTCATTAGACTTATGATATATATTCTAATTTGGTACGATTCTAACGGTAAGTCCACATTCCTTGCCATTTTAGGTAAAGAACTTTACATTCCACCCTTGTGTCAAGTATTGGATACATATTTTTTCAAATTTCCAATCCATTTTTTACTTCTATTTTAACTTCAACACCGGATTTTTCAAGAGATTTTTGATAAGGTCTGTATAAATCATCTGATCGACCACTTCCGTTATGCTTGTGATTCTTTGTCCTGCATCTTTGGAAGACGCTCCGCAATGATAGATTCGCTGATGTTCGGTATTCCAGTCGATAATAATGTATCTGTCATGAAACTCTCCACCGGATTTTTGGAATGTTATCTTTCTAAATGGGTATTCTTGGCAGAAATCCTGATATTCAAGGGTATGAAGTCCTTTGCCGATGTTATCACTGAATATAATGACCTCTACCGATGAAGGAACATCTTTTAACAAGACCAAAGTTTTCACTCCGATATAGTTATCTACGATATAAATGCTCTTTTTCGCTATGCTGTAAATGTCCTTATAAGCAAGATTTGCTTCGATCGGCTGTCCATTCAAAAGTAAAAATCCGTATTTGAGCTGTGGATTGCTAAGGTCGAGAATCAAGTCAGACAATTCAGATTTATGCACAACATTCCCTAAATTATCCACTAATCCTGCCACCTTATCTTCCACATCTCTTAAATCTCGTCTTAAATCCTGCATTTCCACGACATTACTTGTAATCTGCATCGAAAGCTGCAAAAACTCTCTTTTCCCAATCAACCCTTGATTTTCTACGATGTAGTCTTTCATTTGCTTGAAAGTGCGAATCAAGGCTTTACTCTGCTTGACTGCAAGCTCTCCTTTGAGAACTGTCATCAGCATATAGATTCCCTGCTCGGTAAAAGCATGAGGATTGTACTTAATATTACTACCTCTTCCTGCACTCTTGTTCAAGGTCGCATTTTGCGACCTTGAAAGTTCAGATACTTCCTCATCCGTTAATTGAAACATAAAGTCTTCATCAAATTTCTCAATATTTCTTTTAACCTGCTCATTAAATCGCTTTGTTTCATATCCATAGATTTCGGCTAATTCAAAGTCAAGCATAACCTTTTGTCCCCTAATAATATAAATCTTTTTTACAAGGGATTCATGACTTACAAGCATAATTTCGTCTTTTTTATCCATCTTTTCCATTCCCTTTCTCAAATTTCCAAATAATCTCCACCTTGTCTTTACCATAAACATAAATCCTGTCTATGACTTCGTTGATCCAGTCTAAAACAAGCTCTCCTTTTGTAACCGCTTCTCTTAGCTTATCAACATTAAGGTTATGTCCTGAAGATGTATTTTCTTTTATCTTGTCCGTAATGATGGCTATTTCCTGTTCTGTATTTTTAAGTTTTTTGCTTAAATCTTCTTTCTTTGATAAATATGCTTCCTTATCTATTTCGTCCTGTTTATGCCTTTCATAAAGCTGCATTTTGGAAACCTGAATCTTTTGCTTTTCCGCTTCCAGTCTTTTCTTCCTGTAAAGCAGGCTTTCACAAATGCTTTCCATAACTTTATGCTCAATCTTTCTTGTCTGTTCTTTTTCAAGAAAGCTCTCTGTATAAAGTTTAATCTCTTCTGAAACAATATCTTCCAGTGTTTCTGCTTTTATCTTCCCTTTCATGCAGCCACAGTCTTTTGCTTTGTACCGATAGGGACAGCAATATCCATCTGTTTTTCCATAATTAACTGTATAAGTCATTTTATGATAGCACTTACCACAATAGACTTTGTCTTGAAGAATATGAAAATGCTTCCGCTCTCTACTGATTAGTTTTGCATTGCTGTTTAGCATATCCTGAACCTTACCAAAATCTTCTTTAGAGATAATAGCTTCGTGCATATCTTCTCTAATTATCCAGTCTTTGCTATCAACCCATTTTCTATTATCAGAACCAACTTCCTGTACCCTTGTCTTTCCACCAACAACAGCTCCTGTATAAACTCTTTGTGTTAAAACATATCTAATAATCTGTCCTGTCCATACTCCACTTCCTCTTTTAAGCCCTATATGTTTTGCCGGCGTCAGAACACCTCTATGATTAAAATCTTTAGAAATGGAAAGCATACTTTCTCCACTCAGGTATCTTTCAAAGACTTCTTCAATGATGTTTCTCACTCTATCATCGACAAGTAGCTGATGATGGTCTTTTTCATCTTTTACATACCCATACGGTGCTTTTGAACCGAAATAATACCCTCTATCCTGTCTTACTCTTACTGATGAACTGATTTTTTGTGAAATGTCCTTGGAATAGTAGTCGTAGACAAGATTCTTAAA
>NZ_CALLVU010000027.1 GCF_938015485.1 uncultured Lachnoanaerobaculum sp.
AAAGAGATGACCAAAGTCATCTCGTAAAAAGTCTAACTTTTAGGGGTCACCTCAATTATGTAAGTACTCTCTTTTCTATTTTCAGACTATTTCAGACGCACGGCGGTGGGTAGGGATCCCTACCACTGTTTTTTGTATTCTTGGCAAATTGGGTTTTAAGCTTTAGTTATTGGAATCCATAACTCCATTTTGTAATCAGGACTATGCATATCACCCTCATAGTAATATTCAAAGTCAGGCTTTCCTGAGTGAATATAGCCATGCTCAGGAAAGAATACTTTCATCGCATATTTCCATCCGGTATGAATGCAATCTGGAACACTTCCTGTTAACTCTACAACGGCATACTCTGCTTCATCAACTTCTAAAACATCTAAGCCCATGCTTCTTGCTTTGTCTACATCATTAACAATATAGCATGCCATATAGTTTATTGTGCTTGGGTTTTCCACATCATGACAAACGCCAACACTTTGACCGTTTCCCAAACTTGCAAGTTCATCGTGGCTATATTTTTCATACAGCTTATCCCAGACACTTGGACATAATGATGAATTGATGCTTTGTTCATTTACCCCTGCGACTGCAAAGGCTTGTTTCTTTTGAATTGTAATATTCATGCTTCTTCCTCCTCTTACACTGAGTGCTAATTGCACCCGTGAAACTAATTTGAATGGTTCCCCATTTCTCACCTCCGAAGGAGTAAATCCATGAAAATTTTTAAACGCTGTTCCAAATGAATCTGATGACTCATATCCAAATTTGAAAGCAACATCAATAATTTTTTCATCCGTATTTCTTAATATAACGGCTGCTTCCGTCAATCTTCTGCTTCTTAAATATTCTGAAAGCGTTGTTTCAGTCAGAATAGAAAACAAGCGACTGAACATTGAATACGAATATCCGGATAACTGAGTTACTTTCTTTTCGTCAATTTCATCATCAAGAACTGTTTCAAGATAATCAATCGTATTGTTAAACGACTTGATAATATTCATTTCAAATCCCCCTTTTTTCGGTTTATTTTAGTATAGAGGAAGATTTCTTTTCCTACCCTACAACATCCGTACAAGTTTTATAGGTTTTATCTCATGGAAACTTATAGTATGCCACGTTCAACAAGTTCAGATTTTTAATTCAATTCCATGTTCAGTAAAATTGTAAGGGTTATACTTTATATTACTTCCACTACCTGTTTCTTTGTTCAAGGTCGCGTTTTGCGGCCTTGAAAGTTCATCTATTACCACGATTTCTTTATTTTCTTTTGTCATAAAATGAACTTCACCGAATTCATATTTACCGTCCTTGTCAACACCGGTGATATCAATTTAATTCCAATCGCATTGAAACAAGTTCTTGCCACCCCTTGTACCGTGAAATAAAGCCTCTGGGATTGCGTCCAAATTCAACAAATCCTATACTTTCGTATAGGGCAATAGCTTTACTATTCTCACTTGCAACCTCTAATTCCAGTTGTAAATAGCCTGCATTTTTTGCACACTCTATACAAGACATGGCCAGAGCCCTACCTATTCCAATCCCCCAAAAGTCTTCTTCAATTGCCATTCCAAATTCTGCACGATGTCTAATTTTGTTTTGGCCTTTCTGATTTAAACTACCAATTCCAATAATACTGCCATCGACAACTGCACAAAGATATACTTCTTTATCTGAGTTTTCTTTTTTAGTCAAAAATTGCTTTTCAAGCGTTACATCAAATGTTATTTCATCTTTGTACGATGATAAAAAATCTGTTTGCTCGTGAGTTGAAAGAAAAATATTTAGAACTTCCTGTGCATCGTCTCTAACAGCATTACGAATTAAACACATTTTACCATTCTTTAAAATAATATTTTTAGTAAATTTCATCTTCTACCATCTCCTACTATTTGGAATTTACCTATACTTGCAAACTGAGATTTGATCATAACATTTCAATATGAGACTTGAAATATTTCTCTTGAAATCTAACGGCTTCTTCAATTTCTTCTACTGTAAACTTTATTCCTATTGGAGCAATAACCCATTTTTCTTCTGCATCATCGTCCCTTTTGATAACAGCAATTAATTCTCCTTCATATTCATCGACTGCTTTATCAACCCCAAGTATATATACGTCTTGTTCTTCCCCATCAGGAGCGATTATTCCTTCAATATAACCATAATTGATTGGATAAATATGTTCAGGATAATCAGGATGAGCACTCCCAAGCTTACGATCAACTTTAACTTTTACAATTTTACCAATCATATCTTCCATCACCAAATTCAAATCTAAAATCATCTACAAATTCCCAAACACCCTTCTAACCCCATCTTCATAACACCTACTATCAAAATTCGGTTTATACTTTGTCGTTTTCGTCTTAATGATATCCGAAAGCTCTAAAAGATAGTCCTTATACATTTTAAGAAACTTTCTTACACTTTCTGTCTTGTCAAAATTCCACTCATTAGCGCTGAAATGAACATATACCATAAACTTCCTCGCTTTAGAATAGTATCTTGCCTGATAAATTCCTGATTTAGGATAATACTTTGATATATTTCCGCTAAGACAAACGCAAATATCCATCTTCTGCAATGCCTCTATATCAATGCTTTCAAAAGTTTTTTTCATTTCTTTTCTTACCGTTCTTGCGGCAGATAGTATATTATCTAATATATCATCCGTTCCGCCGACAATAATATTCATATTAACTTTCATATTTCCCTCAAATTTCGGCTGTGAAGTTAAAAAATCCCCCAATACTTGACATAATACCCAAAAACCAACGCATACCTGTTCATTTGTTTATTAAATCTTTTGGTAGAATATCCATATATTTCCTGTTGTTGCAATTATACCGTATATCAATAGATAAACAGCTGCACTTCTTCACATAGTAAAGCTTACAATAATCACATTCACACAGCATATCCGATGACAATGAATTATAGTATATCACTTTGAAGAATATAACGGATTTGCTTCTCTGGTTTTATCTCCATATACTAATTTCAATTCTTCAAAAGCAATCTTCACCTGTTCGGGAATATCAACATGAACAATGTATTTTTTTCCTCTAGTACCATAGCCATTCTCATCATCTGTTAGCCTTGGAATTTCTCCCATAAGTAAGTTAACATATCTATCTATCGTCCACATTCCATGAATATCTTTTTCGTAATACAATTTTTCACCGTCACTTAACACATTTACCGCATATGTGGCATAATTGATAATCATAATATCATCTTGTAAATATTTTTTCAGTCCTGCAGTCATACGCCTTTGCATAGATGCATCCTGACTTAAAATAATATTTTTGAACCCGATATTTTCCTCTCGCAATAAATCCAGAAGATACGTTATATTGTTTCCACAATTTGTAGACTGAGTTTCAAGATAATCTGCCTTACATCCATACACAGTTTTAAGATATCTTTGAAAGATTTCAGCTTCCGGTAAATCTGTTGTTTCAATTTCAGGATGTTCCCGATGGATTATCTGACGCAATGTTTCTGTTGTATGCCCGGCACCACCAACAATAATGTATTTCTTTGCAATATTATTTTTTATTGCTTCTGCTAAAACATCCCCTCCGGCAAGTATACTTCCTCCAAATAAAACCATTACATCTACCTGATGAATTCCATAGAATTCTAATAATTTTTCTTGACTCAATTCATTTATATCCCTTATTCCACAAAATTTTCCAAGAATATTTATATTATCAGCAACTTTAGAATCCATTTTAGCCTCCAATCCATCTCCAAATTTATATATCTTATAAATACCCAAAAAGCCAACGCAACCACAGGCTGCATCAGCTTTTCTATTAACAATTCCGGGCGTCCAAAAACGCCTTAGCTATAATTATATCCTCAGGTGTGGTTACCTTTATATTTTTATAATCACCCTCTATCAGTCTTACCTTGGTATCACTAAACTTCTCAACCACCATTGCATCATCTGTGATACCAAGAGTCTTATAGTCGGTTTTATAAAGCCGTTCAAATGCAGACTTTACCAAAGCTATATCAAAGCACTGTGGGGTCTGGATAATACAAAGTGTATTTCGATCAATTGTCTCACCGCCAAATTCTCCCTCTCGCACTCTTATAGTATCTTTTGGAGTTACTGCAGGTACAACCGCCCTATATTTAACTGTCTCTTCTATACATCTGTTTATAAGCGCCACACTTATCATAGCTCTGGCAGAGTCATGTATCAGGCAGATATCTCCTATGGCTTCTTTTAACCCGTTGTATACCGAATCATATCTTTCATCCCCACCGGCGACAATACTTGTTACTTTAGAAAATCCATATCTTTTTATGACATCTTCTCTTACGAAATCAATATCATCTTTTGAAGTAACTACAATTATATCATCCGTATTACTTTCACTGAAGGCTTTTAGTGAATAGTATAACAAGGGCTTATCAAAAAGCTCTACAAACTGTTTCTTTTTCTTGGCACTAAATCTCTTTCCGCTGCCTGCGGCAAGTATTATCGCCGTACTTCTCATAATCATATTCCAATATCAATAAATACTTTTTAAAATCACAGTTCAAGATTCGGCACCGCATTCAGTGTCAAATCCTTAAAGTTGTTGTTAATATATTCAAAGTATGCGGCTACACCGATCATTGCCGCATTGTCGGTACAAAATATCGGTGAAGGGAAATGAAGCTTCAATCCTTCCTCACTGCATTTTTCTTCCATCAAGCTTCTAAGTGCGGTATTTGAAGCCACACCGCCTGCCATAGCTACATTCTTTATATTGTAATCCTTTGCAACAGCAATAGTATGCTCCACCAAGACCTCTACAACAGCTCTTTGGAATGAAGCTACAAGGTCATTTACATTTATCTTTTCACCGGTCATATTTGCCTTGTTTTGATAATTTAAAACTGCAGATTTTACACCTGAAAAGCTGAAATCATATTTTGAGTCATTGACTCTTGCCTTTGGAAACTCTATAGCATGAGGATTTCCAAGCTTTGCCGCCTTATCAATCTTCGGACCTCCGGGATATCCAAGTCCGACACTTCTTGCAACCTTGTCAAAGGCCTCACCTGCCGCATCATCTCTGGTGGTCGCGACTATCTCAAAATCATTATAATCCTTTACAATCGCTATTTCGGTATGACCGCCTGATACGATAAGACATACAAAAGGAGGTTTGAGCTCCTCGTGTTCTATAAGGTTTGCAAACACATGTCCTTTTATATGATGTACACCTATAAGAGGTTTGTTAAGGCCGTAGGCAAGCGCCTTTGCTTCTCCCACACCTACAAGCAGCGCTCCTACCAGCCCGGGACCGTAGGTAACCGCTATTGCATCTATATCATCAAAAGCAACATTTGCTTCTTTCAGTGCATCTTTTATTACAAAATTTATATTTTCTATATGCTTTCTGGAGGCAATCTCAGGAACTACGCCTCCGTATATTGTATGTAAGTCTATCTGTGATGATATAATATTTGAAAGTACCTTTCTGCCATCCTCCACTACAGCTGCCGCAGTCTCATCACAGGAGCTTTCTATTGCAAGTATCTTTATATTATTCTTCATAACCAAGTTCTATACTCCATCCGTCTTTGGCAGTCTTTATAGCCGGAAAAATTTTCTTCAGCTTATCAATATACTCGTCAGGCTTGTTCATTGAAGGTGAATAATGTGTAAGCCACATTCTCTTCGGATTTGCCTCTTTGCCGAGATTTGCAGCCTCCGTCATAGTCATATGCTTATAACCTTTGGCATTGTCCTCCTTATCATCCTCACCGTACATACCCTCACATATAAAGAGGTCGCAGTCTGCGGCATACTCCGCGATAACAGGAACCGGTCTTGTATCTGTACAATAGTTGACCTTTATACCTCTTCTTGCCTCTCCCATTACCATATCGGGAGTATAGGTTTTGTCTCCGTCCATGATAATCTCGCCATGTTGCAATTTATTCCAATACTTTAGAGGAATATCAAGCTCCTTTGCTCTTGCGGCATCAAACTTTCCCTTCCTCTCAATAGAGATTCTGTAACCGTAACAAGTCACCCGATGGTTTACCTTATACGCCTCTATCTTATATGGGGCAAAGTCTATCACTTCCTCATTTTCTCTAAGTTCTCTAAACTGTATTTCAAAAGGAAGCTCAGGTGCTATAACTCTCATAGCATTTACAACTCTCTCAAGCCCTTTAGGACCTATTACGAGCAGCGGTGTGGTCTTTTCACAATTACCCATTGTAAGTAACAGTCCCGGAAGTCCGCTTATATGGTCTGCATGATAATGTGTAAAGCAGATCACATCTATAGGCTTCGGGCTCCACCCCTTTTCCTTTATCGCAATTTGGGTGCCTTCGCCGCAATCTATCAAAAGATTTACTCCCTCACATCTTGCCATCATTGAAGTCAGCCATCTGTAAGGCAGCGGCATCATGCCCCCTGTACCTAATAAACAAATATCTAACATTTTATATATCCTTCCATCAACAGAGCATCATCTAAAGGATTTGAGTAATATTCTCTTCTGATCCCTATCTTTTTAAAGCCGTAGTTTTCATAAAGCCTTATGGCTGCGGTATTTTTACTTCTTACCTCAAGAAATACTTTCTTTACCTTTATTTTCCTCAGATTTGAAATCATAAAGTTCATAAGTTCATGAGCAAACCCTGAGTTTCTGCTGTTTTTATCTGTAGCTATACGAAAAAGTTCGGCCTCATCCATATTTACTCTGAAAATAATATAGGCTAAAACTCTACAGCCTTCTTCGATTACCATACAGTAATCAAATTTTGATTCTATAGAGTCTTTTATATTTTTTTCGCTCCAGGCATCACTGAAAATATCACATTCAAGTTCCCTTATCGCCTCGGTATCAGAGGGAAGCATCGGTCTTAGCCACATCTCTCTCTCTTTCCGCCTGACTTTTTCTAAGGTAATTAGGCCTCATATCATCTGCCGAGATAACCTTGCCGGCTTTCATCATTTCCATACCGAGCATTGCAATATTTGATGCTCTCTGTCTGTTTAAATTTAACGGTGCAAAATCATGTTTAATTGTAAGTTTTTCATCAATATATTCTCTGAATACCGGCACACCGTCACCTAAGAATATCGCTCTTTCCACATTTTCTTTTGCACCTGTTTCTTTTAAAATTTCAAAAAGTTCGTCTATAGACACCGCCATAGACTCTGCTTTGACCTCAAGTTTTGTATCGTTTTTATATATTCCCGTATACACCTGATTTCTTCTGGCATCCATTATCGGCACTATAAGTGCATCACTTGCATAGATATTCATCGCCATAGCATCAAGTGTAGGAACTTCAATAAGAGGCAAATCCAGTGCCAGTCCAAGTCCCTTTGCACTTGCAGCCCCTATCCTAAGACCTGTAAATGAGCCGGGACCTCCTGAAACAGCTATAGCCGAAAGCTCACTAAGGCTTATCCCCGTCATCTTTACTATCTCATCAAGCATCGGCAACAATGTTTCCGAATGTGTCTTTTTAAAATTTGTAGTGTATTCAGCTATTGTCACATCTTCATCTATTATTGCAACTGAAGCCACCAATGCGGCACTTTCAATCCCTAAAATCTTCATCATCCATACCTTCTACAGCCACTTCTCTATAATCAAATCCCTTTTCAAGGTTCTTTGATATAACCACTCTTATCACATCTTTCGGCAATGCTTCCTTTATCAGAGTTGACCACTCTATAAGAATGACGGCATCATCAAATAAAAACTCGTCAAAACCTATCTCGTCAAGCTCCGATATATCACTGATTCTGTATACATCAAAGTGGTGCAGCCTTTTATCGCCCTCATAAGTCTTTACTATATTGAAGGTGGGGCTTACAATATCCCTTTTTATATTAAGCCCTGCACCTATTCCCTTTGCAAATACAGTCTTGCCGACTCCAAGGTCTCCGTCCAGACATACTGCTACAGGACCGCTTCTTTTTTTCAAAATATTTGCAAGTCTGTAGGCAATATCAAATGTATCCTTATCGCAAAAGCTTTCAAAAACAATTTTACTCATTCTAAAATATACTCACTCTTGTCTTTTCTTTTAAAATAGCGACTATTTTTTCTTTATTATCTTTTGTATACCTGTCAGGTAAAAGATATCCTCTTATCGCATCCACATATATAACTATAATTCCCGGCAATATCCTTGAACGAAATCCGCTTTCCCACTTAAAGTCGACCTTGTCGTCTCCTGATGCCACCTCTATGCCCTCGTCATCAAGCGAAAGAGAAAGTCCCGCCTTAATGGCATCCGTCCTTGCCTGCTTTTGTGACTTTAAGTAAAGCATTGCAGGCTGCACTATCAGAAACATATTTGACATTACCAAAAATAAAATCTTTCTCGGAATATCAATCCTGTTCCATGTAGTAATCATAAAATAATACATTGCCACAGTGAACAATATATTGAAAATAAGCAAAAATCCTCTGTTGCTGTGATACATGGAAAAAAGCCAAATATCCTTAGCATTCAGTTTCATATCTATTTTTATTTTGTTCATATCAATCAAATACCATAGACAGCGCTATTCTCTTTTTCTTCAAATCCACACTGTCCACCCTTACTTCAACAATATCTCCGACACTTACCGCCTCAAGCGGGTGCTTTATAAACTTCTTACTAAGCCTTGAAATATGCACAAGTCCGTCCTGATGAACTCCGATATCCACAAATGCACCGAAGTCAATAACATTTCTGACTGTTCCCTTTAATATCATGCCTTCTTTCAAATCTTCCATCTCCATAACATCTGTACGGAGTATCGGCTTTTGCATCTCATCTCTCGGGTCTCTTCCCGGCTTTTCAAGCTCCTTTACAATATCTCTTAGAGTGATTTCACCGATTTCAAGTTCATCACTTATCTTTTTGAAATCATGTATTTTCTTTGAAATACCGCCAAGACCTGATAAAGTAATATCACTGTCGCTATATCCCAAGCTCTCCAAAAGTTTTTTTGTGGCGGCATAACTTTCAGGATGCACACTTGTCATATCAAGAGGTTCTTTTCCGTCATTTATTCGAAGGAAACCTGCACATTGCTCAAATGCCTTAGGTCCAAGCTTTGAAACCTTCAAAAGCTCTTTTCTTGTTTTGAAGCTTCCGTTTTCTTCCCTATATACAACTATATTCTTGGCAACAGCCTTTGATATACCTGAAATATACTCTAAAAGAGGTGCAGATGCGGTGTTCAAATCCACACCTACCTTGTTTACACAGTCTTCCACAACTGCGCCAAGTGCCTCCGAGAGCTTCTTTTGGTTCATATCATGTTGATACTGACCGACACCTATGGACTTAGGGTCTATCTTTACAAGCTCCGCCAGCGGATCCTCAAGTCTTCTGGCAATGGAAGCCGCCGACCTCTGTCCAACATCAAAATTCGGGAACTCTTCTGTAGCAAGCTTACTTGCGGAATATACACTTGCTCCGGCCTCATTTACTATAATGTACTCAAGCTTCGTATCAACTTCCTTTATAAGCTCTACAATAACGGCTTCAGACTCTCTGGATGCCGTACCGTTTCCAAGAGAAATAAGACTTATATTGTACTTTTTTATAAGCTCCTTTAATACCTTCTTAGCCGCCTCCACCTTGTTTTGAGGTGCTGTAGGATAGATAACCGTGGTATCAAGTACCTTTCCGGTTTCATCCACTACGGCAAGCTTACAACCCGTTCTGAAAGCCGGGTCCCAACCGAGTACCACTCTGCCCGCTACAGGAGGTTGCATAAGAAGCTGAGTAAGGTTCTTACCGAACACCTTGATAGCCTCATCCTCTGCCTCCTCTGTAAGGCTTGATCTTATATCTCTTTCTATAGACGGTGCAATAAGCCTTTTATATGCGTCGTCTATAGTATCTTTTAATATCTGCTCTGTATGTTCATTATGCTTTTTTATAATGCATTTTTCCAGATATCTGATAATCTCCTCAACCGGAGGGTCAAGCTTTACTGTAAGTATCTTTTCTTCCTCTCCTCTGTTGATTGCAAGTATCTTATATCCTGCTGTTTTTGAAACACTCTCTGCAAAATTGTAATAATTTTCATATACAGATTCTACAGTTTCATCCTTTGCCACAGAAGTCAGTATTCCCTGCTTAAATGAGAGATCTCTTATCTTATTTCTAAAAGCCGCATCATCCGAGATTTTCTCTGCAATAATATCCATAGCACCTGCTATAGCATCTTCAGGTGTTTCCACCTCAAGGCCTTCTTTATCTGAAAGGTATTTCTTTGCTTCCTCAAGTGCAGGCTGCTTTAGCTTTTCCTCGTAAATATCTGTGGCAAAATTCTCAAGACCTTTTTCAATAGCAATCATTGCCCTTGTACGCCTCTTCGGCCTGAAAGGTCTGTATAAATCATCTACCGCTACCAAAGTGATTGCGGCTTCAATTTCTTTTTTCAACTCGTCGGTAAGCTTACCCTGCTCCTCGATAGCTGAGAGTACCTGAGTCTTTTTTTCCTCAAGATTTCTAAGATACTTCAGTCTTTCATCAAACTGTCTGAGTATCTCATCATTAAGCGAACCTGTAACTTCTTTTCTGTATCTTGAAATAAAGGGAATGGTATTTCCCTCATCTATCAATTTGATAGTAGCCTCTACCTGTGCCGTCTTTATGCCAAGCTCGTCAGCAAGTATTTTTACTATATCAGTCAAAATTGCCTCCTTATCAATGTGCTATATACATTTGAATATAGTCCTGTATAACCTTAATCTGTTCCGGTCTGAATTGATTTAAAATTCTTTGATCCCTCAGCTGTACCACCACAAAAAGTATCATGGCATATATGACAAGTCCGATAACTATCCCAAATATTCCGGTCACAATACCGGCCACAGCCTTTCCTCTCATTCCGCCCTTGGCTGAGATTATGGCAAATGCGATTGCAAATATCCCAAGCGGAATACCGAGCGGAACACCCGATGTGGGCAGTGAACACATACATGACAGTATTGACACGATGCCGAACACCATCGACCTGTTCTCCCACCTCTTTTTTGTCTTTTCTTCAGTATTTTTCATCTATAATCCCCGTCTATTTCAGTAAGTCTATGCCTCTAAAAACTAAAAACCAGTCCTTCACAACCCAATTCAAAAGCATTATAACGACTCCGATATACAGCATGGGCAGAATAATCTTATCCTTATTCAAACGCCTGCCGCTAATCCTATACTTTACTACAAAAGCGAAAAAAATAAAAGTTGCAATAACCGTATACAGCACTATCGGATTATAAATAAAGCTCTTTTCTACATTTCCTCTTATCAAAAACCTTACTGCCCTTGTACCTCCGCATCCCGGACAATATAATCCTGTGAACTCGTGAAATACACATGGCGGCAGCGGTTTTACCAATTTATCAAATATTCTTTCCATATAAAAATATAGCACCACCTGTGGTGGTGCCGAATACTTAAGCTATCTTTGTTCTAATATATTTTATCACATCACCGAGATTATTCAAGGCTGTAAGGAAATCTCTTTCCTTCATAAGGTCTGTAACCAATGCGAACTCATCCTTGCCGTCAAGGTATACTTCCTTTGCGTTCTTGAATGTCTCTTTGCACTTATTTATAAACTTGGCATCCCTGCCCTTAAATCTTACAAAGTACTTGTGGCTTGTCTCATTCATATCGACCACATTCTGCTTTTCATCTCCCCAGCCGAATGTTGCCACATTTTTATCCTTATTCTTTGTAATGGCTACGATATCCGCCACTACTGCACTTGCTGTAGGCAGCTTACCTGCGCCGCTTCCGTATAACATACTCTTTCCGAGCATATTTCCTTCCACCATGATACCGTTGAACACATCATTTACCATGTAAAGAGGATGGTCTCTTTCAACCATTACAGGTGCAACAAATGCAAATACCTTGCCGTCTTCAAACTTTGAATCACCGAAGAGCTTAATAGAAAGCTTCATATGCTTTGCATATTCAAAATCTGTAGTATCAATCTTTGTAATACCCTCTGTATGGATTTCCTCAAAGTTTACTTCCTTGCCTGTTGCCAAAGATGCCAATATTGCAATCTTTCTGCAGGTGTCATAACCTTCCACATCAGCTTCCGGATTTCTCTCGGCATATCCAAGCTCCTGTGCTGTAGAAAGTGCTTTTTCAAAGTCCTCACCCTCGGTATCCATCTTTGTAAGTATATAGTTTGTAGTACCGTTTAAGATACCTGTAATCTCTTTAAAATGCTCACCCGCATAGCTTTCCGTAATTGTTCTGATTATCGGAATACCTCCGCCTACACTTGCCTCAAAGAAGAAGTTTACATTTTTTTCTCTTGCAATCTTTAAAAGCTCGGTACCGTGTGCCGCTACCAATGCCTTATTTGATGTGGTGACATGCTTTCCTGAAAGAAGTGCGTCTCTTACAAACTCAAATGCAGGAGATGTTCCTCCCATTGTCTCCACAACCACATCTATATCATTATCTTCTATTATTTCCTTTATGTCATGTACAACAAGACTTTCCCACTCACTGCCGGGAAACTCACGGATATCAAGAATCTTTTTTACCGCTATATCTTCACCTGTCTTTTGCTTTAAAAGAGCGTTGTTCTCCTTTATAACTTCATATACACCTGAACCTACTGTTCCAAATCCTAAAATTGCAATATTAAACATATATTACTCCCTAGCTAAAATTTTTATATCAAATATGCCTTCCAAACTCCTGATTTCATCTACCAGCTTAGACAAGTCTCCGGTATCCTTCAAAATCTCTATAGACAAAGAAATAGTTGCCACACCGCTTACCGGTATAGTTTGATGTATTGTCAAAATATTGGCATGATATTTTGCAACTACTGCCAAAAGCTCCGATAAAAGACCCGGTTGATCTGATATCTGAATTGAAAGGGTAATATTCCTTCCCTTTGAAGAATCATCAAACGGAAATATATCATCCTTATATTTATAAAATGAGCTTCTGCTTATACCACATTTATCTGTGGCTTCTTTTACAGTCATCATCTTATCCGCTGTCAGCAGTCTTTTCGCCTCAACCACTTTTATAAGTACCTCAGGCACCGCCTTGTCTTTTACCACATAATATTTGACATTCTGTTCCATGTTCGCCTCTAAAATACATCTGTTCGTCTACCGCACAATGATAGCATACAGGATTTTAAATTGCAAGTAAAAATCTGTTGCGGTATCCGATTTAAGACACAAAAAAGAGGCCGAATACACAGCCTCTAAAAAAATTTATGCTAAATGCTTCTTAAGTTCATCAGCTATTTTGCTCTCAAGTTCTCTTGCACTTGACTCATTTTCACCGGTTATTGCAAGGTATAATTTAAGCTTAGGCTCGGTTCCTGAAGGTCTTAATACCGCACTTGAATTACCCTCAAGCATATACTTGATAACATTTGACTTCGGAAGCTTTATCTCCTCCTTGGCACCTGTTTTCAGTGTAGTCTGAGTGGAAGTCTCATAATCTCTTACCTCAAGCACCTTTACACCTGCAATCTCACTTGGAGTATTGTTTCTGAAGCTGTCCATTATCTCATTCATCTTGTTCATACCGCTCTCGCCGTCAAACTCAAATGAATAAAGTGTATTCAGATAATAGCCGTACTTCTTATAAAGTCCCTCAAGTACCTCAAGCAGTGACTTTCCTTCGGCCTTATAGTATGCAAACATCTGTGCAATCAGATATGAGCCGTTTACGGCATCCTTATCTCTTACATAGCTTCCTGAAAGGTAACCGTAGCTCTCCTCAAATCCGAGTAGATATCTGTCAACCTCACCGTCCTTTTCAAGACCTGCAATCTGATCTCCAATATACTTAAATCCTGTAAGCACGTCTCTGGTCTCAATGCCGTAGTCGTCAGCCACTCTCTTTGCAAGATCCGTGGTAACTATGGTCTTTACAAGTACAGGCTTCTTAGGCATTATACCCATAGCAATCTTTCTCTTTGCGATAAAGTCTGTAAGAAGTACACCTACCTCATTACCTGAGAAAAGTCTGAAGTCGTCGCCCTGCTTTACGGCAATACCCACTCTGTCACAGTCCGGGTCTGTAGCTATAAGTATATCGGCACCTACATCCTTGGCAACCTTAAGTCCTACCTCAAGCGCCTGTCTTATCTCAGGGTTAGGGTATGGGCAGGTAGGGAAATCACCGTTTGGAGTAGCCTGCTCTTTAACCACCTCTATATTGGTGAAGCCGTTTTTCTTAAGACAGGTTGTAACACATCTGAGTCCCGTTCCGTACAGCGGTGTATAAGCAATCTTTACGTCCTTATTTACATCGTCACCTATGAAAGTCTGTGTTGAAACCGCATCTATGAACTCGTTAAAAGTATTCTCGCTTATATACTCTATAATACCTGTCTCAAGGCCTTCTTTGAAGTCCACAATCTTGTAATCCGAGAATGTATCCACACTGTTTATCTCATCAAGTATCCTGTCGGCCACTTCATTGGCTATCTGACATCCGTCCGCACCATAAACCTTATATCCGTTGTACTTTGCAGGGTTGTGGCTTGCAGTTATTATAATACCTCCGTCACATCCGAGCTCTCTTACTGCAAATGAAAGAGAAGGAGTAGGCATAAGCTCTTTCCAGATATAAACCTTGATACCTGCGCCTGCAAATATTCCTGCCGCCCATTTTGCGAAAAGCTCCGAATTATGTCTGCTGTCATATGCTATGGCAAGCTTCGGGGTCTTTGAAATCGAATTTATATAGTTTGCCAATCCTCTGGTGGCTTTACCTACAGTATAGATATTCATTCTGTTACTTCCGACACCCAGTACGCCTCTTAAACCTCCTGTACCGAAAGCAAGCTCCTTATAGAATCTGTCGTTGATAGCGTCTTCATCACTCTCGATAGCCGCAAGCTCCGCTATAAGATTTTCATCCTTAAGTTTTGCACTCTTCCAAGTCTCATAAGTTTTTTTTGTAAGTTCGTTCATAATGCTCCTTTCATAGGGAATATATGTTACCCGATTGCTGCACATTTTGCACTCACAATCCTTGTATCATCATACCAAATTTCACGGTTATTTTCCAGCATGTTTCGTACTTTCTCTGCCGTAATAGAAAATATATTGCTGAATAACTCCGGCATAACCGTCATAGCGTTTTAGCGGAAATTCTCCGTCATAATGCTCATCAATCATTCTCTTTATCCAAACGTCTATAGGGAAGGCCGCAATCCTGTGATATCCGAAAAGCGCCACACAGTTTGCAACCTTGATACCCACTCCCTTAAGGCTCATAAGTGCCGCCAAAAGCTCATTGTCGTCAAGACGGCTTAAAGCTTTAAGGTCGATATCTCCTCTATATACAGCCTTTGCACTTGCCTCGATATAAGGACTTCTGTACCCCAGTGAACAGGCATTCAAATCGTCAAGACTTGCATCTGCAAGTGCTTTAGGTGTAGGGAAAGCATAAAACTCACTGTTTTTATCAATATTTTTTATAAAATCAGGTACTTTCATATCTATCTTTTTGCCATATCTTTTTGCAAGCTTTTCGATAGATGATTTTATCGCAGGTATACTCTTTCTTTGTGAAATTATAAAGGATATAAGCATCTCCCACTTGTCCTGATTGAGTATCCTGATACCGTAAGAGTACCTTGCGGCATTTATCAAAAACAGATCATCGGGAGGAATGTTCTTTTCAAAATCACTGTAGTCAAGCCTTAAGTCAAAATAGTCAATCCAAAACTCTTCAAACTCGGACTCGCTGCATGAGAGTATGTATCCGTCATCATCCTCTTTTATAAACAAAAGCTTATCACCTGCCACAAGGCTGTATTCATCGTCATAAACATTAAATCTAAATATCTGTCCGCTCTCTGCGATCTTTTTCATATCCAGATACGGGTATTGTATTCTAAACATATTCATCAATTCCTTCTTTAAAATCTGTTGGCAGCTCACATTCAAGGTATAAATTCTCACCTGTTATAGGGTGTATGAAAGAAAGGCTCTTTGAATGCAGAAGCGGCCTGACATTCTCTTTATCATAATACCTTTCATTGTACAAATAATCTCCTACCAGCGGATGCCCTATATAACTCATATGAACTCTTATCTGATGTGTCCTGCCTGTATCAAGTCTAAGCTCTATCAAAGAAGCTCCATTAAGTCTTTTTAAGACCTTGTAATGAGTTATTGCCCTATGTCCTTCCTTGCTTACTCTACGCTTTATAAGCGTATCATCCTCTCTGGCTATAGGTGCATCGATGATTCCGCTGTCTGTAAGGCTGCCGTCGTCCTCAACTATTGCATTATATACTCTTTTTATCTCACGCCTTTGCATGGAAGTATTCAGTATTCCTGCACTCAAAAAATGCTTTGCCACAACGGTAAGCCCTGTAGTGTCCCTGTCAAGCCTGTTTATACATCTGAAGACAAAGTTTTTATCACTGTAGTAGTACATTAAAGCATTTGCCATAGAGTTTTCATAGTTGTTAAGGCTCGGATGTATCGGCATACCACTCGGTTTATTTACCACCACTATATCCTCATCCTCATATTTTATATCAAGCTTTATAAAAACAGGCAATATGTTTTCACTTTTTTTATATTCACATACACGAACAAGAAGCCGGTCAAATCTTGCCGGCTTCTGATTCATATACGCCCAAGTTCCGTTGAGCACTATACCGTTTTCATATTTTTTAAGCTCCACTATATTGGATGAGGTGTATCCCTTACTCTTTAAAAAGTCCGATATACTGTTATAGTCTTTATCTATTATATATAGAATCTGTCTTTCCATTACTTCATCATCTTCTTTATAGTATTTGACAGCTCTACCATCTTTTCCTTTCTCTCCTCATCACTGCCTGTAGCGGCTGCATCAAGTATGCATCCTTCTATATGGCCTTCAATGATGGTACGGTTCACCCTCTCCAAAAGAGCTCTGGTGGCAAGGACCTGATTGGATATGTCGATACAGTATCTGTCCTCTTCCACCATCTTTATGATTCCCTCAAGCTGTCCTTTTGCGGTTTTCAATTGTCTAAGAACAGTCTTAGAGTCGGCTCTCATTATACCACCTCATAACCTGCGTCAGTGATAGCCTTCTTTACCTTCTCAAGGTCTGTACCTTCGGCGTACTCTATTGTAACATTTTTTGCATCCAAATTCACTATTGAATTGCTTACACCCTCTACAGCCTTTGTTACCTTCTCCACTGTTGCCTTACAATGTCCGCACATCATTCCGTTTACATTAATTACTGTTGTCATAGTTTTTCCCTCTTTCTTTTTTTCATTATTTTCAATGAGAACTATCTCATCATTGCCTGATTTGTTATTTTTTATATTCTTTGGCTTAAATCCGCGAAGTCTGAGTGCGTTACTTACCACACATACGCTGCTCATTCCCATAGCGGCGGCACCGAACATCGGACTGAGCTTCCATCCGAGACTTAGGTAAAATACACCTGCCGCAAGCGGTATTCCTACAGAGTTATAAAAGAATGCCCAGAAAAGGTTCTGCTTTATATTCCTTATAACCGCCTTACTTAGGTCAATAGCTGTCGCAACATCCTTTAGTGAGCTGTGCATAAGTACTATATCCGCGCTCTCTATAGCCACATCGGTTCCGGCACCTATTGCAATACCTACATCGGCTCTTGCAAGTGCAGGCGAATCATTGATACCGTCACCTACCATTACCACCTTATGTCCGGCTTCCATAAGCTTTCTTACATGCTCTTCCTTATCTGTAGGAAGTACTTCGGCTATTACCTTGTTGATACCTGCCTGCTTTGCAATAGCGGTTGCGGTATTCTTATGGTCACCTGTTAAGAGTACCACATCTATATCTCTTGCCTTCAGAGCTTCTATAGCCTCTTTACTGTCATCCTTTATTGTATCCGCTACCGCAATGATTCCTATGAGCTTGTTATCAGCCATAAAATACATCGGAGTCTTACCCTGTGATGCCAGCTCATTTCCCTTATCAAATACCGAGTCAAATCCTGTGTCGTTTCCTACAGCTTCTCTTATTGCCTGCTCATTTCCGGCTACAATCTTTTTGCCGTCAATATCGGCTCTTATACCTCTTCCCGACTGCGCGGTGAAATTTTCAGGGGATGAGAATGTCAAATTCTCTTCTTTAGCCTTTTCCACAATAGCCTCCGCAAGCGGATGTTCAGAAGCACTCTCCACACTTGCCGCAAGCTTTAAAAACTCATTGTCATCTATATCAAATCCTATAATATCGGTAACTACAGGTTTACCCTTGGTAACCGTACCTGTCTTATCAAGTACCACCGTATCGATACTGTGAGTGGTCTCAAGCGCATCCGCAGACTTTATAAGTATACCGTTTTCAGCACCCTTTCCGGTACCTACCATTATCGCTACAGGAGTTGCAAGTCCGAGTGAACATGGGCATGATATAACAAGTACCGCTATGGCACGATTGAGTGCAAATGAGAAATCATATCCGAGTACAAGCCATACAATGAATGTTACCAAAGCTATTCCCATTACTACAGGCACGAATACACCTGCGACCTTATCAGCCATCTTGGCAATAGGCGCCTTTGATGATGAAGCTTCCTCCACCAAGGCGATAATCCTTGAAATGGCGGTATCCTCGCCTACCTCAGAAGCCTTTATCTTTACACTTCCGTTTTTATTGATAGTGGCACCTATCAGCTTGTCACCCTTATCCTTTTGAACAGGGATACTCTCACCTGTGATGGCACTCTCGTCAACACTGGTACTTCCTTCTATGATAGTACCGTCTACAGGGATACTCTCACCCGGTCTTATTACTACTATATCTCCTACTCTTACATCCTCAGTCAGTATGTTTTCTTCCACACCGTCTCTTATTACATTGGCTCTCTTAGGTGAAAGATCCACAAGCTTTGAAATGGCGTCTGTAGTTCTTGCCTTTGAACCTGTCTCAAAGAACTTACCTAAAGTAATAAGTGTAAGTATCATGGAAACCGACTCAAAATAAAGATTCATTCTGTACTCGGTTACAGTGTTCATATCACCGTTATTTAGCGCATATCCCATAACATAGATTGCTATAACGCCGTATATAAAAGCTGCTATCGATCCCACTGCAATAAGTGTATCCATATTTGGGGAGAGATGACTAAGTGACTTAAAACCGCTGATATAATACTTTCTGTTCACATACATTACAGGAAGCACCAATAAAAGCTGTGTCAGCGCAAATCCTACCGGATTGCCGGCTCCCGATAAAAAGCTTGGCAGCGGAAGCCCAATCATACTTCCCATACTGAAATACATCAATATAGCAAGGAAGATAACAGACACCTTCAACCTGAACTTCATGGAGCTTATCGCATCATCATTTGTCTTTTTGATGCTCTTATCCTTTGCCTTTTCCTTTGTATCACCTGCAAGTGAAGCACCGTAGCCTGCATTCACTATACTCTTTATTATATCATCTGAACTAAGCTTCTTCTCATCGTATTCAACCTGCATAGAGTTGGTCAAAAGATTTACAGAAGCTTTATCCATACCTGCAAGCTTACTTACCGTCTTTTCCACCTTTGCGGAACAGGCGGCACAGCTCATTCCTGTGACATTGTACTTTTCCTTTGTCATATATCTCCTTCCCAAATATATCCTCTGCACTTTTAAAGTACCGAAACAACAATATAATAAATAACTTATACACCTTCACGGGATGTAAACTGAAAAATCCGACTGCACGGTGTTCTCAGTTCTATGTACACCCCCACGGGGTATATGTATAGTACAACAATTATTATACTCTTGTCAACCGAAAATCTACAATTTCTTAAAGTTAAATTGCATTACATCGAAAAAAGCCTTACAAAACGGCTTTTTTGCGTTATTCTTCTTGACAAATGACCTTAAACAGACTATAAAATTTATGTTATGAGTGGTGTCATGCCTCATAATAATTGCCGATTTTATTCGGCGACACTATTTTATTATAATGTTTTTTCAAGCATTATTTTTAGGAGGAAAAAATGAATAGAACAGAGTTAATCGATGCTATGGCTAAGAAGATGGGCGATTCCGCTACAAAGAAGGAAGCTGAAGCAGCTCTTAAGGCTTTTGTAGACGTTGTTACAGAAGAGCTTACAAAGAAGGAAAAGATCCAGCTTGTTGGTTTCGGAACATTTGAGACATCTGTAAGACCTGAGAGAGAGGGTAGAAACCCTAGAACCGGTGAAACAATGAAGATCGCTGAGAGCGTAGTTCCTAAGTTTAAACCGGGTAAAGCACTAAAGGATGCTGTTAATAACTAATGCGTATTGACAAATTTTTAAAAGTTTCAAGAATAATAAAAAGACGCACAATAGCCAATGAAGCATGTGATGCAGGCAGGGTTCTTATAAACGACAAAGTAATCAAAGCATCTGCTGAAGTAAAAGTTGGAGATATTGTAGAAGTATTATTCGGTGGTAAGTCTGTAAAGGTAGAGGTTCTTTCACTGAAAGAAACCACTAAAAAAGATGAGGCACAGGAATTATTTAAATATCTTTAGTAAATAGCCGGCTTGTCCGGCACAGACAATGCCGTATGGGTTTTTACCAAACGGCATTTTTATTTTATATAACAATAAATTTATTTTAGGAAGAAATATTATGTGGATTGCAGATAATTGGAAGGACTATGAAATACTGGATACTTCAAACGGCGAAAAGCTTGAAAAATGGGGAGATTATATACTTGTAAGACCTGACCCTCAAGTACTTTGGAATACAGGACATGAACATCCTGCATGGAAAAAGAAAAACGGTCACTACCACCGAAGCAAGGCGGGCGGCGGACATTGGGAGTTTTTCAATCTTCCGAACACATGGAGTATCGACTATGAACTTACTTCATCAAAGATAACCTTTAATCTGAAGCCTTTTACATTCAAGCATACAGGAGTATTCCCTGAACAGGCGACCAACTGGGACTTCAGCTACAACATGATAAAAAACTCCGGCAGAGAGATAAAAGCGCTAAATCTGTTTGCCTATACAGGCGGAGCCACATTGGCTGCAGCCGCTGCCGGGGCTTCAGTTACACATGTTGATGCAAGCAAGGGTATGGTAGGTTGGGCAAAGGAAAATATGATAAGCTCCAATCTTTCAAATGCTCCTATCAGATGGCTTGTGGACGACTGTATCAAGTTCGTTCAACGAGAAATAAGACGCGGTAACACTTATGACGCTATAATAATGGATCCGCCTTCATACGGCAGAGGTCCAAAGGGTGAGATATGGAAGATAGAAGACTCAATATATGACTTTATAAAACTTACAACAAAGCTTTTAAGTAAAGACCCTCTCTTCTTTCTTATAAACTCATATACCACAGGACTTGCTCCGGGTGTACTTACCTATATGATGCAAAAATCACTTGAAGAAAATCATCTTCCGGCTGCGCATATTGAAGCTATGGAGATAGGACTTCGTGTAAACAAATCCGAATATATATTGCCATGCGGTGCAAGTGCCAGATGCATCTGGTAATATTACAGATAAAAAAGGGGCTGTTATGATAAGCCCCTTTAAATTTATTTCATATCTTTTATTATCTTTTCTACGGCGTCAAGTAAATCCTTAGCCTCAATATCACAGCTTCTGTCATACTTGCCGTCATTTCCTGCAAATCCCGTATCCACAAGCACAGACTTAACACCTGCATTTCTTGCCAATTCAAGATCCATTGTAGAATCTCCCACCATATATGACTTGGACAAATTGATATTGTACTTCTTAACAGCATCATCTATCATACCTGTCTTAGGCTTTCTGCACTCACAATCAAACTTAAGTTCAGGCACCTCTCCTTCAAATCCCTTATCAGGATGATGCGGACAATAGAAAATATCGTCCACAAAAGCTCCCTTCTCACCCAGAAGAGTCTTTAACTTGTTGTGAATATTGTGAAGCTCCTCAAAACTGCATTCACCTCTTGCAATTACAGGCTGATTTGTGATAACTATTGCCAATGCTCCGCTCTTATTTATAGCCTTTATGGCCTCAATTGTTCCGGGAATCAACTCAAGGTCATCGGCATTTGAGATAAATCCCTTTGAAACATTCATAGTGCCGTCTCTGTCAAGGAATATGGCTCTTTGCCTGTTCTTCAAATTTTTGGACGCAATAAGACCGTTTTTAAGTTCTTCCACAGTAGCATTGATTCTGTCTACAGTACCCACATCCTTCACATACTCAGGTGAATGATAGGCGTAGATATTTGCCCCGTTTTTTACCTGATTTGCCAAGATATCCTTTTCAAAGTCAATCTTTACAGGCTCCTCTACAAGCTCAAGCAACTCTCTGTTTATAACATACATACCGGCATTGACCATATTGTCATACCAGTAATCTCTTACATTATTCTTTGAGTCAAATCCTATAACCTTGCCGTTATCATCAGTCTGTATAAGATCCGAGTCATAAGGATGTCCGTTCGGATGTGCCAGCAGTGTTGTAAGTGCGGCATTTTTGAAATGGAAGTCCTCCATTCTGTCAAAATCAATATCAAAGAACACATCACCGAATATAAGCAAAAAGTCTTTTGCATCTGTCTTATCTTTCAGATAGTAGAATGCACCTGCAGTACCAAGCGGCTCTTTCTCTACAATGTAGTCAATATCCACGCCGAAATCCTTGCCGTCCTTAAAGTGATCCATAATCTTTTCACCCAAGTGACCGACAATCATTACAATCTTTTTTATACCGTATTCTTTCAGCTTTTCAACCTGATACTCAAGCAGCGGCTTACCGTCTACCGGCACCATGGGCTTGGGAATCTCGTCATTTGTTATACTGCGAAGTCTGCTGCCCTTTCCCCCTGCCATAATAACCGTAACATCTATTTTTTTCATTTATTCAACCTCTCTACAACTTCTTCAAATGTAGGGATACTTACAATACCGCCTCTTTTTTCCACACACAGACTTGCAACAGCATTTCCGTATCTTGCAATATCATACATCTGACTTGTGGTAATATCGTCCAAGCTCACATCTTCACTCAAAAATCTTGCCAAGAGTCCTCCCCAGAACGAATCTCCGGCACCTGTAGTGTCGACAACCGTACTCTTAAATCCCGGCACCTCCACATATCCTGAAGCCGATACCACCAGCGCACCCTTAGCTCCAAGAGTCACTACGGCAAGCTTTACTCCGTTTTCTATCAGATACTTTCCTGCCTCAAGCGGATCGCTATACGGTGTCAAAAGTGCTGTCTCCTCATCCGATATCTTCATCATATCTGCAAACTGTACCATAAGTCTCATCATCTCCATGGCCTTGTCCACACTCTCCCAAAGCGGAGCACGGTAGTTCGGGTCATAGGATATAATGGCACCTGCGTCCTTTGCAATCTTTACAGCTTCAAATGTGGCAGTTCTTGCAGGCTCATCCGTAAGTGAAAGTGAACCCACATGGAAAATCTTTGTATCTGTAAGCATATCCTTATTTATCTCATCTATGGAAAGCCTTGTATCCGCTCCCGGCTTTCTTGCAAAAGAAAATCCCCTGTCTCCCGTTATAGAAAGGCTGACAAATGCAAGAGTTGTAAAAACTGAAGGGTCTGTAATCAAACCTCTTGTATCAATAGGTACACTCTCCAATGTACTTCTCAAAAAATCTCCGTGCATATCCGCACCTATCTTTCCGATAAACGCCGTCTTAAGACCCGATCTTGATACCGCGGTCAGCATATTCGCAGGCGCACCGCCCGGATTTTGCTCAAAAAGCTTCATTCCTGCAGGTGAAAGACCTGCCGGTGTAAAATCAATCAACAGCTCGCCCAATGCAACTACATCCCAATTCTTCATCACATAACTCCATTCTTTTATTACACTTCAAAAGCTCAATTAAAGACTGATAACTCCCAAAGTGTTGAGTATGGCGCTAACCAATATAATAATCAAAAATACCGGTGCAAACACTCTCATTACTATATTATACATACTTTTTCTCTTAAATGCAGAAGAATATGATATTTCCTCCGCAATTTTTTTCAATGTGATAATCCTTACCACGAGATAGCAGGTGGCAAGCGCCGCTATCGGCATCATTATAGAGTTGGTAAGGAAATCAAGGAAATCCAAAATCGGCATTTTAAAAATCTTTACAAAATCAAGTATACCGTAACCTGCCGCAGATGAGCCGCCTACAAATACCATTATAACAGCCATCAAAATGACTGATTTATTTCTGCTTAAGTTAAGCTCATCACAGAATGTGGAAATACTTGTCTCCACAAGTGAAATGGCACTTGTAAGAGCCGCCAAAAGCACAAGTAAGAAAAATCCTATACCTGCAATCCTTCCGGCACCCATACTCTCAAACACCTTCGGCAGTGTAATGAACATAAGTGAAGGTCCCGCCTTAAGTTTATCAGGGTCACCTCCTGAGAAAGCAAATACGGCAGGTATAACCATCAGTCCTGCAAGCACCGCCACACCTGTATCCACCATCTCCACTCTGGAAGTGGAAATCTCCACATCCACATCCTTTGTCAGATATGAACCGTAGGTATACAAAATACCCATTGCGATGGAAAGTGAATAAAACATCTGTCCAAGTGCCGCAACCACAGTCATCAGTGAAAAATTGTGAAAATTAGGTACAAAAAAATACTTCACGCCCGCCATCGCACCCGGTCTTGTAACCGAATACAGCGCTACCACTATCGCAAGTATTATAAGAAGAGGCATCATTATCTTCGATACTCTCTCAATTCCCTGCTCCACACCTCCAAGTATTACCACAAAAGTTGCAAGAGCAAATATTACAAACCAAAAGAAAACCACCTTTGTATCGCCTATGAAACTGCCAAAATATCCGTCTGCCGCAAGTCCGTCCACATTGCCCTTTATATATTCCACAAGATATTTTACGACCCAACCGCCTATAACACTGTAATAAGGCACTATCAGTACCGGTACTATCGCATTTATAAATCCGCCTACTTTTAAAATCTTGCTGTTTCCAAAATAATTGAAAGCGCCTATAGCACTTCTTTTTGTCATCCTGCCTATGGTAGTCTCGGACATAATCATTGCATATCCGAATGTCAATGTCAGTATCAGATATGTAAGCAAAAACATTCCGCCGCCGTACTTCGCAGCCAAATATGGAAACCTCCAAATATTACCAAGTCCCACCGCAGAACCTGCAACAGCCAATATATAGCCCAGTCCGCCTGAGAAGTTGGCCCTCTTCTCGCCTGTATTTTCTATACTCGTCTCTTCCCCGTACTTAAAATCGTCAGTCATATCTCTCCCCTTTACTTTTCTTTGTTAAGACTAACATTTTAATATTCTTTTTACAAGGAAAATCTATTGCAAATTCATTTCAAAACACCGGCAAGTTCACTTCTTTTATCCATATTTTCATATATGTTTTACAAAGATTTTATACAAATCTA
>NZ_CALLVU010000028.1 GCF_938015485.1 uncultured Lachnoanaerobaculum sp.
ATACACAATTATCGGATAAACTTTTAAATGAGGTTATTTATGCTTTTTTTAATAAACATCAGTGCTCCGAGTTCATATTTCTATCAAAAAATATATCGGAATATGATATAATATATGCAGTGTTTTTTGCCACAAGGTTTGGTAGGTTTTTATGTAAGAGGAGGCGAATATGGCAAAGTATTTTCCGTTGTTTATTGACATAAGTGATAAGACTTTTTTGGTAGTCGGAGCAGGCAATATAGCGGTCAGAAGAATTCTGAAGCTTAAAGAGTTCGGCTGTAAGATAATAGTTGTAGCAAAGACAATAGCGGCAACCATTATGGATCAGCAGGATGATAAGCTTATTTTGAAAGAGAGAGCTTATGACAGTACCGATGTAGAGGAAGTTGACTATGTTATTGCAGCGACAGATAATAAAGAACTAAATGAGAAAATAGTTTGGGACTGTAACAAGGCAGGAATTATGGTAAACGATGCGTCCAACTATAAAAACTGTGATTTCTATTTTCCGGGAATTGTGACAGAAGAAGAGATGGTAATAGGAGTGACATCATCAGGAAGCAATCACAGATTGGCAAGAAGGGTTGCAAGTGAAATCAGATACAATATAAAAGATGTGGTCAGCAGATGCAAGAAAGAACTGGAAGAAGATCCTAACGCGGAAAAATTTGACTGATATTATATAAGAGGAGAGATATGTTTAGAACCAGAAGATTAAGAGCAAATGCAAATATCAGAAGTATGGTCAGGGAGACCAGAATAAGTAAGGATTCGCTTATTTATCCTATGTTTTTTGAAGAGGGAGAGAATATCTTTGAAGAGATAGAGTCCATGCCCGGGCAGTATCGCATGAGTATAGACAGATGTGACGGTGTTATAAAAGAACTGCTTGATGCGGGAGTAAAATCTGTGATGCTCTTCGGTATACCCAAAAGTAAAGACGAGGTTGGAAGTGAAGCGTATCATGATCATGGCATTGTACAGGAAGCTGTCAGATATATAAAGAAAAACTATACTGATATGTATGTGATAGGTGACGTATGTATGTGTGAGTACACTTCACATGGACATTGCGGAATATTAAAAGGACATGATGTTGACAATGATACCACTATAAAGTACATTGCAAAGATTGCTCTGTCACAGGTGGAGGCGGGAGCCGATATGGTGGCGCCTTCAGATATGATGGACGGCAGAGTGGGTGAGATTAGAAAGTTGCTTGATGCAAACGGGTATAAGAATATACCGATAATGTCGTATTCTGCAAAGTATGCTTCAGCATTCTACGGACCTTTCAGAGCCGCGGCGGATTCGGCGCCTGCATTCGGAGACAGAAAGACATATCAGATGGATGTGCACAATATAAGAGAAGCGTTGAAAGAAGTTTATGACGATGTGGAAGAAGGTGCGGATATAGTTATGGTAAAGCCTGCTATGAGCTTTTTGGATGTTGTGGCAAAGGTAAAGGAAATAACGGATATTCCGGTGGCCGCATACTCTGTAAGCGGAGAATATGCTATGGTGAAGTCTGCGGCAAGAAACGGCTTTATAGATGAAGAAAAAATAATGTGCGAGATGGCGGTTTCGGCGTTTAGAGCAGGGGCCGATATATATATCACATACTACGCAAAAGAATTGGCAAAATGTATAGATAAGGGGTTAATAGGTTGAAAAAAGGAGTAATAGTTGCAAGTTTTGGAACAACACATGAAGACACAAGAAAAAAGACAATAGATGTAATCGAAAATGACATTAAAAATACATATAAGGATAGCATTATACTAAGAGCTTGGACCAGCGATATTATAAGGGCGAAGTTAAAAAAGAGACATAATGTGCATATCAACGATATAAAAGAGGCGATTGAAGAGGCTCTTTGGCTTGGGGTCGATGACTTGCTTATTATAAGCACTCATATAATGGATGGGATTGAAAACAATAAGGTAAAAGAAGTGGCGGCTTCTTATAAGGACAAGTTTTCAAGGATAAGAATGGGAAATGCATTACTTGAAAGTGATGAAGACTTTGAATATCTTATAAAGGAGCTTGATTCACTATATGAAAAGGAAGACGGAGCGGCTTATCTTTTGATGGGTCACGGTTCGGACCATGAGTCGAACAAAATATATGAGTTACTTAGAAACAGATTTGCAGAATGCGGCAGAGATGATATCTACATAGCCTGTGTAGAGGGTTATCCGTATCTTGAGGATGTACTTCCGCAGCTTTCAGGATATAAGACTGTGCATTTGTCTCCGTTTATGATAGTGGCAGGTGACCATGCAAAAAATGATATGGCAGTAACTTATAAAAATGAACTTGAAGAAAATGGCTTTAAAGTAAATCAAGTAATTCTAAAAGGTTTAGGAGAATTTGATGCAATTCAAAATATCTTTTTAATAACAGGTTTATTTCAACTTTCGGTCAACTTGGTATCAGTTTTCAAAGAATTATATTGCTCGTTATTATCATATATTCCTGGACGCTTTATCTATGTAAATACCTTTTTCGTTATAATCTAATCCGTTTGATCCTCATTTTTCTGCTTGACAAGAGCACTGGCAAGGTATACGCTAATTAAGATAAGCATCATCAGTTACTGTGTACTATCTCTTGAATGAATACAGAAGACATTCTCTTACGATTGTTCCAGTGAGATTGAACTGAGTATTATGCAATAGAATCCTGTCATGGAAATGTGCCGCTGCGAATCGAATACGCGGCGTACTTTTCCTTTTACATATTTTACGAATAAGGACGTAGTATGACAAATGCAGTTATCAAAGGGGCGAGCTATACGCTTGCGCACAGTCCCGACCTGTTAAAGCGAAACGGTTCAACTCAAACCGCGGCAATTGCGAAGGATCCTTCCGATCCTTACATCGCTGCTATTCCGGCTCACTTGCGGACATTTGAGCAGGCAGTACAGTATCCACCCAATCAGGTATATATCGGAAATAAAAAGCCGGAAGATTTAACGGCTATTCCCGAACCATGGTTTAAATGTACGGACACGGCAGACCGTTTCGGCCCGTTTGGAGAAATTGCCACCCAAAAAGAATTGTATGTGTTAATGAAATATGCCGATGTGTTTGAGCTGGTCTATTTAACCGAAGCATTTACATCTGAAGCGGAGTCTATTATCCAAAACCATCCGGTGATGAAGGCAAAATCGCTTTCACTTGGGAAAGGCTATCCGCAGGAGGATATTGAAAAACTGGTACGCGAGCATACGGCGGAGGGCTTATACGACAATGATGTGCTGGTCGGCTGCGTAAAACAGGCGCATGATACCGATCCGAACTTGAGCGCTCATACTATGCTTGAAAATCTGGTAACAAAGGCGAGCGGTATTCTGACGGCATGGCATCTTGCCGCGCTTGAAGGAATCAATGCTGAAGATATCGACTATATTATAGAATGTTCCGAAGAAGCAGCCGGTGATGTCAATCAGCGCGGGGGTGGAAACATTGCGAAATCGGTCGGCGAAAAGGCCGGATGCGTCCATGCGACCGGCTGCGATATTCGCGGTTTCTGTGCAGCGCCGGTACATGCGCTGGCAAATGCGGCGGCATTGGTTCGTTCGGGTATCTTCAAGAATGTTATGGTGGTTGCCGGAGGTTCGGTGCCTAAGCTCGGCATGAACGGAAAAGATCACGTAAAAAAAGGTATGCCGCTTTTGGAAGATATGGTCGGCGGATTTGCCGTGCTGATTGCCGCGGATGACGGCGTAAATCCCGTGATTAACACGGATGTCA
>NZ_CALLVU010000029.1 GCF_938015485.1 uncultured Lachnoanaerobaculum sp.
AATAAATCATCGGCTTGTCATATATAGGGAGTAGCTGTTTTGATGTAACCTTTGTGAGCGGATACAATCTTGTACCGCTACCGCCTGCTAATACAATCCCCTTCATATTGTGCCCTCACTTTCGCTCAAGTCTTTAATCACAAATCTCTTTGCTTTTATAGCTTTCAAGAGTATTTATTATACCATAGATTAATAATACTATAAATTTACACAGTAAACTCTAGCTGTTGTTATCAACCTAAACTTCAAATTTATCATACTCTTTCAATAATACTTTTCATAACAATAAAATTCATAATCATTGTAATTGGTGTTATTATAACCTTTGAAATCACTGTAGACAGTCTCAATATCTCTTCTATCATGATATTGCTTATAATATAGCTGTTAACATACCCTAGCAATTTTGAAATAAGATAAATTAGTATCAATTGGTAAGCAAGATAAATTGCATACTTTTTCTTCAGTGATATTCTGCTATTATTTTTAAATACTTTTCTAGTCGCAAAAATAAATACAAAAGTAACACCAATCCATGAACTGATAATATTATTAATCACTATATTATGTGAACAAAAACTTAAGCTCGTGTAAGTAAAAAAATCAAGGAGCCAACCAATTCCACTAATACCTACAAACTTAACAATTTGCTTTAACAACATCTTCATTCTAGCTTTCCTCTAGAAAACTTTGTAGTTCCTCCGGAGTGCCCAGTATATGTACCTTATCAGAATTTATAACTGATATATATATTTCTCCATTCTTAGTCAATAAATAGTCATACAGCGGTGCTACATATTTCTCTCCATTCACCAGTTCGGTAGTTTTACTGTAATATTCATCATACAATTCCTTATATAATTTACATGTTCTGAAATAATATGCTCCTAAAGTACAATAATCAGATATTCTTTCCTTTTCCTTGATTTCAACGACTTTACCACTAATATCCAGCCTTACAAAACTCCAATGGTTTCCAGGCGCTTTAAAACATGGAATAAATCCATCTCCCTTAAGCTCATCAGAATTCATCTCCCCTGCTTCCACATAAGTATCTATATTATAAATTAATAATTGATTATCAATCTCCCAATACTTTGACGCAATCATGGCTGTTGTAGCCTGACCATCCGTAAGATAATCTAAAATAATAATATGATAGTTCTGCAATTTCATTTCTTTACACTTCTGATCAATAAATTCCTCTACATCGTATTTATCATCTTTCATAGCTATAAAAATATATTGCGAAACGTCTTTTTTATATCCGGTTAAGCTTATCATGGACCATTCAAAAAGCGACTTTCCTTTTGCTTCAATCATATATTTAGGCTTATCATATCCCATCTTTCTGAATCTTGATCCCAAACCACCCATTGTAATTACAACATCAATTTTCGGCATCATTATCACCTTGATCCTTATCTTCCATACTATTTCTTGTTTTTTTGCATATATCTTCCAGCTGTTCTACAGAATATTTCAAAAACTCATCCGGTCTTATAGTCCTGTCATCTACATAAAATCCCTTATGTCCGGGCCAAACTTTTCCGTAAACTATTTCATCATATGGTATTTCCCACTTTTTAAGCCAATCAGACAAAACGGCGGCAGTATACTTATTAATTAACCCAATATTACCATCATAAGAATTCATATTTCTCGACGTATACAATACAATTTTAGCACCATTATCCTTATACAGTCTTAATTTTTTTAACATTTCAGGATATGGAATTAAATCCTCATATTTTTCATCTTTCTTTTTGATTGGACACAATGTACCATCAATATCGAATACAAATGTATAATCATTAAACATCCTTCTCCAACTCCTTTAATATATTATCAACATTTAAAATAAATCCAAACACTTTATGTGGATTGTCTATATGTAACGGAAGCATAGATAAAAAAAGTGAAGCTTCATAAACTCTAACCAACAAATAATTAAATCCATTTTCTTCCACTTTCTGTTTAAATATTTCAATATATCTTGAATTATCAAACGGTATTTCAAGATTATAATTAAAATCTATATCAATCTTTATATCAAATAATGCATTATTAAAAAAGTCATATCTTCCACATACAGAATGACTCAATTTTGCAACATCATAATATGCATTAGTCCACAAATCTTTTTCTTCTATCGCACCCTTCGGATCAATAAATTTAAGTGTTTTTGTAGATTTATTGTACAATGTATTTGCAAAACACGGATCACCATGCCCAATAACAAGTTCATTGATATGCTGTACTCTTGCCTCAACTTTACGTTTTAATTCAAGATATTTATTTAGCAATACATCTATGTCAATATCCCCTACAACATCCAACAATGCCCCAATTTTAGAAAATTCAGGCAATGCCTTAAGACTACCTATCCTTTCCTTAACTTTATCAATATATAAAGTATCCGATATCTTCATATACTCCAATTCAGTGCACTTCCTGGTATGTCGACTTTTGAAAAAATAAAAATATTTATCCATCAAATCTCCAAACTCATTTTCGTCCATCGAACCGTGTACCCACTTAATTGCCAAATCTGTCATATAAAGACGTTCCATTGTATAACTTGCGGAATTTTCTTTTTCTTGATAATTAAACGGCATAACAAACCAAAATTTCATATCATCCGGCAATAAGTGATAAAATTCATATTCAGCTTTTATCTTATTCTTATTGCTCGAACTTTTCGTTATGGTGTACTCATTTCCTTTAATGGAATTAAAATATCTGGAATCAAAATTTCCTGTTACATACTGTATGAAATTTCCAATCACTCCAATATCCACCAAACCGTCAATTTCAAATGTATCACTTTGTGCTCTTACAAGATCCCACGCTTTAGCACCTGATAATATATTTTTGCAAAACGAAATATATTGCTCTACACTTGGAAACATCCCGCATACAGCCCTTTTATCTTCGAGTACTCCATATATACCGTCAATATACTCAAGCTTTTTGAAGGACGGAATAGCTTTGTCAACATCTGAAACAATGTAGTTGGAAAAACAATGTATTACTCTTGTATCAGTACCAACATACAATTCCAGCTTCTCAACTAAATCAGAATATTCAAAAAGTGAACGTATCTTTCTCCATATTAAACCAGGAAATACATTTTCCAATTCACTTTTATAATAGTCTTCTACACATCTCTTTTTAACTACTACTTCTGCAAATCCTTTATCGCCAATAATATCGGCTATAACTTCACTCTTTCTTCCGGTATCATCATAAATAACTATTGTTCTCATAGTGTATCCTTTTTATTAACTGTATCTAATATCTTAATTATAATATAGACACCCATTAACCATAAAATTGTTACCATAATAAATCGCTTCAACTCAAGTGATTTATTACCTCTTAATGCTGCACTCAAATATTCAAATACATCATTATCAATCTGTTTTGCATTATTAATGGTACTAATTATATACAAACTGCTGATTTCTATACCCCATGCTAAAATTGATAATATATAAAGAATAATTCCTCTACCTTTAGTCACACCGTCAATTTCTTTATATATTTCATCAAACTTTTTAAGCACTCCCAATATAGCAATTCTTCTCTCTGTCGCATTGCTCTTTAGCAAAGACTTTCTCCAAATCCTTACAATTCCCGGATATACAAAATATATTACACACGTAATTATCAAAAATATTACAAACAAATACACTAATAAGTCTATCTTTCCCCCGGCCAAAAACCAAGTCAGAATAATAACGGTTACCAGCGCGGCTGTATCCATAAATCGATCAAGCATTGTAATTACCACTCCACGTAGCAAATTCTCGACGAGCTGACCATAACAATACATTCTAAAGACATCTCCTATTTTAAAAGGTAATACTACGCTTACCGGAGTAACTTTACAATATACTTTTAGAAAATCTGACCATTTCAATTCAGAGTAATATAATGCTAAATAAAGTCTTACGGATTTCAATATATGTACAACTACTACTAAAACTATAAAGACAATAATTGAACATAAATTAATATTTTTGAACAACTTACCTGCATTATAGTAGTCAAATGTAAATATAAGCATAGAAATCGCTATAACCAGTAAATTTACCAAATTATATACACAGCTCTTAATATCAAGCTTCTCTCTAACTACACTCATTCTCATATACTATTTGTGCCGTATAAGACCTTACTACCTTACTCCTGTGTTCGTCTTTAATAAACTTCTTTTTATTTATTATAAACGAACCCAATAATTTTAATACAGTTAGTGCTTGACTAACCATCTTAACGTTCGATACCTGATCTTCTTCTCTCCAAATAATTGGGAAAAACTTAACTTTATGCTTAAAGTACGCAGCCCCCATAACCATACAATAATTAAAAATCAGCCCGTCATTATACTTCTCATAAAACTTATTCTTTAGAATTGATGTTCTGTACATATTCAGCCCTGAGCCCAGATCGTATACCTTATATCCACAACCAAGCGAAAACAATACATCATAAACATAATTTCCAAAAGTTCTAAATTTTGAATAACCTTTCAATTTTGAACCTTTCATAAATCTCGCACCTAAAAAACAATCATATCTTCTATATTCTCCACTCTTCAAATACGGCAATATATTTGATAAATCTCCTTGGTCATCCCCATGAAGTACAATTACATACTCGAAGCCATTTTTGATTGCATAATCAAATGCAACCTTATGAGATCCGCCTAATCCATAATTCTCATCATTTCTAAGCAACCTTACCTTCACCGGAACACCGTGAGAAGATAAATATTCTTTCACTACTCTCTCACTACTATCAGTACTTCGATTATTTACAACAATCCACTCTGAAATATATTTACTAATCTCATTATCCATTTGTCCCAGCACTCTTACTATCTGCTTTTCGCAATTATACATCGGTGTAAATAATAGAACCTTACCATTTACATTCATTACTTTACCTCTCTTAGTTTCAAAAATTCAACACTTTTAAGCTCAGGGAATTCTATAACTTTTCCTTCAGCATCTTGTACACTTATATTCAAATACACATGCTTATTTAAAAGCCAACCTCTACCACTTCCCAGCGGAACCAACAGCTTTCCATGGCTCATTGCACAATTCATAGAATGAGAAGTTCCATCTTCACTACTCCATGTTAAAACAACTGTTTCACCACGATTATACTCCTTCTTTGTTAAATATTTTACTATCCCTAACTCTTTATCGTTAAGAACATAAGAATTAGTAAAATCAAATAATGTATATTCATAGTTGTTATTTTTATTATTAAACTCTAAATACACAAAATCCGCTTCTTCTCCACTAAAATCTTTATCAAAATTGACTGAAAGAATATTATTATTAACTGAGGCAGAATATTTTGAGTTGGTACTTTTAAAAATTTTTGACAACGAACTCATGGACTCTCCCCAAGAACTTGCTGTCTTTCCTAAAGCTAAATTATCTTCCGCCAATAAAATACTTTTATTTCTTTCAAGTATTTCTTCTTTTGTCATCCCACTTTTATTCGATTCAAAACTTAATGACTTGTCTGACCAAACATATTCACCTGATGTTACTACCCAATGATACAAATAATAATTATTCAGCGAAGATATATTTGCTCCTATAATAGCATCTTGTTTACGCGCTAAATCTATTGCTTCTTGGGTTACATCAAATCCCTTTATAGTATATATCTCCATTAATCCGTTTCCCTTAATGTTGCACAAATAATATAATCCAAAATCACTGACAATACCAAGGTATGATTTTTTTCTATCCTTTTGCAACATTCCAGTATATGTATTTTCGATTGTATTATATACATTCTGCTCTACAAAACATGTCCCCAACTTATCTACTTGATCATTTTCTATAAAGACATATCCATCAGGAACTGTATAGTATGGACTGAATTTTATTGATGAATCAATTGAGAAAAAACCCTGCAGAGGAACAATACTAATAATAAAAATTGCAAATGATACAATATAGCCTTTTAATATTCGGCTATCAATATACTTATTGGCAACTACCAGCATCATAACAGCAGAAGCTATTACCATTCCATCTCCTCTTACATAGATTTTACCAACATCCATTCTTACAACTGTATAACTTATTGAAACTAACATGGCTAGTCCAAAACTAAGCGATGTAAATCCTGCAACAGGATTATCCAATCTGATCTTTCCTTCCTGGATATGTACCCTTCCCAAATTGAGGAACATTGCCACAGATACCCAAATAATACAAATTATAATAAGATATGAACATATGTAATAAATCAATAATCTTAAAGGTAAACTAGGTAAATACCCCAAAAAATTGTCTGGAATAACCTGTCCAAATCTTGTAATTCCATCTGCAAAAATAGTTTGATTACTCATAGCCTTTATATTTCTTATTGTTCCAAAAATCAACGGCATACCTAATAAAACAGGTATAGAGCAAACTATCCACCATACCCAAAAAGATACTTTTTTTATGTCAATCTTTAAATCTCCTGATTTTATATATGTTACTATCTGCCATATTCCAAGTGGCAAAAATGCAAAACTTACAGCAGCACCAAAAACAGGATAATAAAGTGCATGAATAAAACTTGTAATATACCATACTTTAAGCCACAAATTTTTATTATCAATAAGTTTTTTAGATGAAAGTAGTAACATAATAGGAACTATTAATACAAATCTATTATAGTCTTCAAACAAAAACAAAAGCGCCACTAAAAATGATGTCATAGTATTTAGTTGTTTTTTCAGTAATCCAACAATAACTAAGATAAATACAAGGTAGAATATATTCTGTGTGACATAGTAATTAGCAAACTTATCATTACCAAAAAAATGTAAAAAGAATCCCTGTACTACAGAATACATACCTGAAATAGGAATATAATCACTAAACACTTTCTGATGTAATTCAAAAATCTGAGAATATCCAATTATATTTTCAAATGGATGGTGTAAATCAACCGGAATTATTGCACCTGTACCACTAAATCTGTTAAAAGCAATAACTGACACTAATGAACCGAACGTGATTATACCGTCCAAATTTCCGCTCTCTACGTACCAATTTTTTTTCAATGATAGTATTGCCTCAATTATAAAAAGTAAAATCAAAGCAATCATTAAAAAAAGTATTATAACCGGTATCTCTATGTGTTTCAGCTCACCTGAATACATATATTCTGAAGCAACATATACTAATAGTGTAAATGGTATAACAAGTTGTGCAACCATCACCTCTCGTTTAAGAACATTTCTATATTTTCTTTCAGCAAACAATAGAAAAACACACAAAAAAAATGCAATAAGAGCCACAGTAGTAATATTTATTTCTTTATCTCCACCACAGAAAACATATAAACGATATAAACCTGACAGTGCATAAGAGTTTACAAACAAAGCTACAACAGACTGTACTATATGTTGCTTCCTAGCTACTAAAAATGACATTACCCAAACTAATACACCTGAAAATACTAATACATTTACACCTTGATATACAAAATAAAATGTACTTGCAATAATAAGCATAATTAGAATCGACATTTTATAATCAACACTTTTTTTACTATCAGTAAAATATGATCCATTCTTTTTATTAATCAAGTACTGAATAACATAAATAATAGAACCGGCAACTGAAAAAATATAAAACATATCTCTTTCTGCGCTCTTATTACTCTCATGTATAGCTGTAAATTCATTTACAACATCTGTAAATTTTTGAAATGTATTTCCTGTGAGTGCAAAATAAATATAAATTAGTATCGGGCTCAATATTAACATAATTAATAAAAATGGAATCCCTACTATTTTTTTTGTCTTAATCATTCTGTTTCTCCCATATAAATATAAGATTGCAAACCATCTTACAAACAATAAATAATCTTATCTAATGTTAATGTGGCTAACTCCAAGATACCACAAACCATTCTAAACTACCACATCTTATGTTATATGATATGAATCTAAAAATCAATACCTGTATACAGTAAGCAATCTTGTGCTCTAAATATACATCATCTGCATGCTCATTTCTGTAATGTAGCATTTCCCGGATTAGTTCTCTCATCCTGCGGTGCCAGGTCAAAGACGGCTCATTTTCCATGCTGTCCTTTGGATACCGCTGTACATGTGCGAGACATTCCTGATGGGCATTTCCATACTTATAAAAGGTAATTTCGTGGCAGTGTACCAAAATACCTTGGAAATCCTCTGTTACAGTTCCCTTTACACCTTCATGCCATTTTTTCTCACGGGCAAAGTAAAGAACCTTCTGTTCATCCGGTGTTGCACAGACATATACATATGCACTTTCTCCGTTTACCCCGGCATTTGTACAGTTTGGATGCATAACCGCACAAGACAGCAGGTCTGCAAAGATCTTTTTTTGCTCTGTTTTTGTCTTGTTTGAGAACTTGCGGCAGAGTTTATTTATAATTCCTTTGGATATGTTCAGTTTTCCACCGGTAAGATCTGACAGAAAACGTCTGCTTTTGTCAATTGAAACAGCACAGTCTGTGTTTAACAAAAACAAGAGAGCCTTGATGCTACCATAGTAGTTCACGTCGTCAATAACACCACTTGGAAAAGCTGAATGGATTCGCTCTCCTGTTGTGGAATTGTAGTATACATCCGCCTTATATTCTGTTACATTCATAATCAACTCAATAGAAATAAGTTGCTTGATAATAGTCTTATTTGTCTTCTTGAAACCGGGATCTATTGCAATCTCTTTTGGTGCCTGAAGACAAACGACCTGAGTTGGCACCTGTTTCTTTCTACCATGATGGGTAGACCTAGCTGTGCCCCGGGTTTTCTTCCGGTACACTCACGATTATTTGGAATTTTACTGCGGTTTCTTGATTGTGATGACGGAATAGATGAGTTCTCATAGTCACGGTTTAGCTGTGCCAAAAGTTTTTTATTTCTACCTTACATAATGTTTCTTGTAAGGCTAAAAGCTGTTCAATCTTAGCGGAAATATGATTCGTAAACTCACCTCATTTCATGGTATGATTATATCAGAAATGTTGTATTTATGCGAATTTGACGACAAAGTCCATTCGTTATTTTGCAATGTTCATAACTCCTTAAAAAAATCATGTTCAAACACGGATTGGATAGAACTATCCACAATTGATAGCGAAATCATTTTGTATAGGAAACATATAGATACAATATGTTGATAACTTGGATACAAAAAATTCGGTTAGCAGAGTTACCGACAAAAACTCTACTAACCGAATCACTCATAATAAAATCAGAAAATAATTTTCTGCATTTTTCACAATGGAAATATACTACCTGTGTACAGTAACCTATTTTGCAAAAAGGGATTGCAAAAAACATTGATATACTTCCTCATTCAAAGTATATTTTTTGTATTAAAAAGAAGCTCTACACTAATCACTTAGTGCAACAGCCCCACTTATTATCACTGAGGCTACGCTAATAATCAAAGGTATTGTAACTGTTCAGTTTCACATTTCGGCTGTTTTGCTACTCAAATCCGTCTGCTGGAATCTGCTATATGCAGCTTTTAAATATATACTACACGGCAAAATGGTAAGTTCAAAAATTCCAAATATAAAAAAGTGGGCTGAAAAGTCAACCACCACAACACTTGGCATAGAACCCAGTTGAAGTCATATCACCCTTTCTTATGACTAACATTTACCGACACATCATCTATCATTCTAAAAAAATCTCTCCTCAAGCATAAGGCATAAAGCGTGATACACTGGTAAGTGCAGCTCCTGAATCTTGAATGTTTCCTTCTCCGGAACAATGATAATCTCATCACAAAATTCCTTCATCTTTCCGCCGTCTCTGCCTGAAAGTCCGATAGTTTTCATCCCCTTAGCCTTAGCAGTAACTAGTGCATAAAGTATATTCTCTGAATTTCCTGAAGTTGATATACCAAGGAATACGTCTCCTTCTTTCCCAAATCCATTGACCTGCTGTGCAAATGAAAGCAGTGGATTGCAATCATTCAAGTATGCAGTCGAAAGTCCTACATGACCTGTAACTGCTATGGCAGGTAATGCACCCTGTAAGCTATCTGCCAAAATACTTCCCATTTTATTATCTACATACCTCAACTTGTTTTTTAAATCATCGTCCAGCTTTCTAGGCTTGATAAAAGATTTCATCAGCTCACCCACAATGTGCTCTGAGTCTGCTGCACTTCCACCATTACCTGCAATCAACAGTTTACCACCACTAATATAGGCATTTTCTAAAACATTATATGTCCCAATAATATTATCTCTTTGTCCAATCAGACTTGGATATCTGTTAAGTAAATTATCTATAATACTAATAATACTTACATTCATTATATTTTCTTACCTCTTTTTATATACATCTTTAAATTTTATTTATATAAAATTCAATTCAAATGATTTTCAAAATCATAGCCTATCGCTTGCTCATCTAATCACAATAAAAACTGCACCTACAATAACAAGGATTACCCCCATTATTTTCCTTCTTGAAATAATTTCTCTTAATATTATACAAGATAAAAACATTGTCCAAATATATGTTATAGAAGTAAGTGGCAATACTACTGAGTAATCTAGTTTCCTTAATACAACAATATTTACAAGCGCCGATATCCCATATAACAAAATACCAATATATAAATATATATTTTTCAAGATTGCAACTATACTATCCGATGAAGATGCTTTTTTCAAAAAAACAGAAGCCAATGAACCTGCAAATGTCATTGCAAAAATCAAAAAATAAAATAGCATTATTCATCTCCTCCGGCAATCATGACAATGCCAAAAATTATAACAAAAATTCCAGCCACTTTTGTAATACTTATGTCCTCACCCAATATAAAATGCCCTATTAAGATACTCAAAATATAATTAGAGCTAAGAACCGGCTGTAATACCGATACACTTCCATACCTATATGCTAAAATCATAAGTACTGCTCCTAAACCATATAAGAGAAATCCTAACACAGCAATAAGTACACCGTATAATGATGACATTTTCCAACAAAGTTGCCCTATTGCCGCCAAAGCAGATGCAATAAGCATTAATTCAATTCCCTCTTTATTTTTATAAAAAGATTCCATCACTCTCTCACCTCTCCGTAAAGCTCAATAAAAATACACTATGTCTTTTTTCTAAAATCACTTTTTTT
>NZ_CALLVU010000030.1 GCF_938015485.1 uncultured Lachnoanaerobaculum sp.
TAAATCACAGAGTTGAGATGTAAAACACTTTCATTACTATTTGTGCCGCGGCTTGCCCGCGGAATGGAGATTTTTATGGATAAAAATTATTTGTATCAAGTGGATATACGTGAATGGATAGAAGATGGATTAGATGCTGAAATTATGGTTCCAGTTTCGGGAAACAGAGTTGATAAAAAATATGATGTGTATATCCAAAGTTTTTTGCTTCCAATTGATGCTGTTGAAGCAGATATGGAGAACGACACGTATAATGCTCATTTAATGGAGCCGGGGATAACAGTATATGGTTCGTGGGAAAATGATAAAAAAGTGTATCATCGCTGGGGAAATGGTGATGATTTTGAACCTCTTATCATTAGAAGAAATTTCAATGGGGTGGCAGCAGATTCGATTGAAGTTGCAGAAGAATTTAGACTGTTGTTTAATCTATATTTTAATTCACAAAAAAATGAATATGTTGACGTTTCTGATGGTGAAGGAATTACTGTTGTTAAAATGAATGATAATGGATACATTACTGTACATAAAAGATATTTAAAGACATATTTAGCTGTAAAAGAAAAAGCATTGATTATTCATATTGACAGCAAATGCGTAGCTCTTGATGCATCAAAAAAAGTTGCAGAGGATGGATTAGTGTACAGAAATGATGAGAATTCAATATTTTATACACTGAACATTGGAAATACATCTACTGGAACAAAAAGAGAAAATTATTCATACATTTTTGGTAAAAATGTAATTTGGGGTTGTAGTTTATGTGATAGTAATATATGGCCATACAATGAAGAGAAAAACTATGTCGATTTCATTATTGGAATAGATGAAAATGGAAAAGAAATACGTCATACTTGTAATCCAAGCTGCTTGAGTAACTATTATGGTGCTAATCCAACAGCCCCACATTATCTAACACCAGTTTATTTTGATACTGCAGTTTTAAATAAGTATTATTCTAAGCCAGAGATATATAAAATTGAGGATGGGATTATACGATGCGGTGTACTGTGGGCTATATATGTTGATAATAGTAACCCTAATTATGTTTCAGCATATCTAGGAGATTTAGGAAGAGATTTACCAAGTGAATCTGAGCAGCATTACTGGAGAGGGTTTAATAAAGCAGTTGGCGGTAAATTAAGTTCTACAAAAGTAAAAAGAGATTTTATGTGTATTGCCGCTGATTCTGAGTCTCCAGATTTCGTATTTAAAAGAACATATAGGAGAGTAAACCAAGCTTATGAAGATAGATTAGGTTGGCCATTATTTTTGCCGTTAACAGATCAAGATGCGTATAACTTTGAAACTTTGCGAATACCAGTTAATAATTCAATTGCAGAGATGGATATGCTTGTTCTATCTTTAGTAAAAATACTAATTGATTCTATGAATGAAAAGAAAATTACCAGTCAGTTGACTGGAAGTCATGAAAAATTGGTGAGAGGTATATCTAAATTAGAAGCTTGGCTAGTTGAAAAAAATATTGAAAATAGTGATGAACATATAAAGTTCTTAAGGAATTTGCAAGATTTACGTTCAAGTGGAACAGGGCATCGTAAAGGAAAAGGCTATCAAAAAATAACTAAAACACTTGATATGAAAAATGAAAATTATGCAGAAACATTTTCAAATTTGTTGAATTGCGCAACTGGCTTTATAAATTTTATGAATGCTAATTTAGAAAAAATGGTATAAATGCGACAACATTATGCGAGGGTATTTTCAGACAACGAAATATGCATAAAAAGAAGATGTGACTTTTAAATTATGGGTTTAGAAAAATATTTTTCAAAAAAAGAAGATGCGTTTTATACTAACGACAAAGGTGAAAAAAGTTTCGAGGTGTACTTAAATACTACGGGGATACATTAAGAAATGATGAGGCAAGTAAACAGTCAAAACTTCCACCTACTCCAATTAGTACCGTTTTTTCATATGTGAATGAATTCATTGAATTACTAAGGACATCAAATGGATATTGTGAAAAAATGTAAGATTCAATACTATTGTTCTTGGTAATTCTATACACTCAATCATTGACAATGGAATTATCTGTAATCAGCTTAATTGGAAACCGCCAATATACAATAAAGAAAAAAGATACTATGTGGAATGGGATTATAAGTATGATGTTATAAGCTCTGTTTTTCATACGGAGGAACCCAAGAATCTTATATGGCTGAAGTTTACACAAAAAGGTCGTGTGGGTGTTGTAGCAAAAAACTTCGACATTAACTTTGATAGTAAGAATGATGATGGAAAGCCGATAAGTTCGGATGTATTGGTTAAAGAGGTTGGCGAATCATGGGATAAATCTTTTGTAATGATATTTCCAATGACATCAGATATACTTGGGAATCGTTCATTTGGAGACTTGGAATTGGGAATTGGAAATTATCTTATTGAAAAAATGTACCAATCATAGATTTTTATTCGCATAATAATTAAGCAAAACTCCACATCACCGGAATCAATCCAGTGGTGAGGAGACTTTTTGCGTCCATAGTCATTATCCTTCAATATCAATTTTTAGTCCAGACTTGAGTTCAACTGTGAAATTGTTGGACCAGACGGTGATTTGCTTGAGCCAGCGTTTTACCAAGGTCTTGCCGAACTCAGCAAGGTTGGCACATTGCTTCTTGATGTAGTCTTGTAGGTCGTTGATTCTTTAAATTTGGGAGTCTCTGGCAACGGTGTTAACAGTGCATTTTTTACGCTGTTCGCGGAACTTGAAAATCTGGTCGGAAACCTCATCGTAGGCTTCCTTATTGTTAGCATTTTTGAGAAGTTCCTTCTGGACTTCTATCAGTTTTTCGTTAATGCCATCAGCGTTGCTCTTTTGAGCTTCTCTGATAACTTTAGCAATATTCTACTATAACTGTGCATTATAGGTCTACTTATCGTCAAGGAGTGTGTTAATGGCTTGAACTAACACATTTTCTAATACCGTTTCATTGACCGTTCGGTAATGGCATTCCTGACAGGTAGGTTCCAGCCATGGCGATGACGGATGCGGAACATACTTTAAAAAATCGATATATAAATATTGATTTTAATGTCCAAAGTGCCAAAATGGCACTTTGAAATTTTTAAATTTACTTCCTTTTGTGCGTTGATTGTTGTATAATAAAGCACAAAAGGAAGTAAGACTATGAATACAGGTAATATAAAAAAAATTATAGAAAAAAACAATGGTATAATTACTGCGAAGGAAGTTGATAAATACGGTATTGACTCATGGTATCTTACGGATATGGTTAGAAAGGGAGAGCTTGAGAGAATTGGGAGAGGAGTTTACTTTGATAACGGTTTTGATAACTATGATGAAATGTATTTCTTTCAACTTCAAAATAAAGTGTGTATTTACTCCTATCAAACTGCTCTATATATACATGGATTAACTGAAAGACTTCCATATATAAATGAAGTTACAGTATATCAGGGGTATAATCCATGGAGATTTAAGGGGATGGTTAATGTACATCAAGTAAAAAAGGAGTGGCATAAAATCGGTGTTGTGGAAAAAAGAACTGATATGGGAAATTCTGTCTATGTCTATGATATGGAAAGGACTATTTGTGATATAGTTAGAGATAGGAAAAGGCAGGATCCGGAGATATTTTCAAAAGCTTGGAAATTTTATATTAAAAACAGCTTGAAAGATATATGGAAGCTTAGAGATTACGCAAATATATTTGGAATATCAGAACGGATTGAAAGTATTTTGGAGGTGCTTGCCTATGAATAAAGACAGTATTACAAGTAAACTGAGAAATAAAGCAAAGTCACTTGGTCTGAATTATAATCTGGTGTTAAGTAAGTTTTTTTTCGATGAATTTCTAAAAAAATTGTCAAATAGTAAATATCAAGAAAATTTTATGCTAAAGGGAGGAATGCTTTTAACATATACACTTGGTGTACAAAATAGGTCAACTCAAGATATTGATTTTTTAGTTAAAGGGGTAAGGCTTGATTCGGTAGAGATTAGAAAAATTCTTGATAGCGTTCTATATGATGAGTCTAGAACTGGGGTATGGTTTGAGACTGTAGGAGATTGTGATGAAATAAGACTGGAAGATGAGTATGGTGGATTAAGATTTCACATTATTGGACATTTATCTAATATGAGAATTAAATTTGCAATAGATATTGCAACAGGAGATCCGATATATCCATTTCCTAAATTAGATAATTATTCGACTATAATTGGGGAGGAAATAAAGTTGATGCTTTATCCTCTGGAATCGGTTATATCAGAAAAGCTTCAAACAGTTTTGACAAGAGCTGAGAACAATAGTAGAAGTAAAGATTTTTATGATATATACACAATATTAAAAACTAAAACGGATAAAATAAATTTTGATTCATTGAAAGTTGCGGTATCACTTACTTTTAAGTATAGAAATACTATATTGACAAGAGAAGACTCATTAAATATTGCAAACAGAATTTGCAATAACAAATATATTAAAGATAGATGGATAAGATATAGAAGTAATAATCCATATGCCAAAGATATAGAATTCGAATCTATTATGGATGAGATAATCAAACTTATAGAGATGGTCATGTAAATAGAATTGTCACTTCAAAGTGATTTTAAGTTTGTTTGAAATGTTTCAATTAAGAAGCATAATACACACTAAAAAGGAAGACTATGCAATTAGGATGGGTTGATTTTTCAAAAGAGGATAGACAAAAGGCACTCGATGTTATCAATCTTCTAAGTGAGCAGGGGACTGTTGATGAGCTTGGGATAGGAACTATATATTACATAGAAGTAGGACAGAGTAGTTATATATTGATGTATGTTAGGGAGGTGATGTTTTGACGGATAAGAACTGGAATCTTGAGCTAAACGAATATATACGCCAAGGTGAACCGGATAAGGTAGAAAAGAGTAATACATGGAAAACTGCTATCGGGCTTCAGGATGTAGACGGACTTAAGCCCTCAAAATACTTGATTGAAACTGCAAAAGATCATATTGAAGGCAAGATCAGTATTTCTGAAGCGGATAGGCTTATAAGCAGTTATTATAAAGAGAGAAAAGACAGGGATGGTGTGGAAGCAGATACAAAAGAAGCGGATATTGTATCTGTAAGAATCGCAAAATTACTTGGGGAGAAGACATTTCAATTTTCACCGGTAGAATTACAAAATATTCATCGTAGATTATTTGAAGGTGTACTTCATTATGCCGGAAGAATAAGAGATTACAATATTACAAAAAATGAGTGGGTGCTTAAGGGAGATACAGTACTGTATGCATCGTTTGACAGTATTGGGGCTACACTTGATTACGACTTTTCACAGGAGAAGACCTTTTCATATAAGGGACTGAATATACATGAGGCTATTAGACATTTTGCTAAATTTACATCAGGTATATGGCAAATTCATCCGTTTGGAGAAGGCAATACAAGATCAACTGCGGTATTTATTATAAAATACCTAAAGACATTCGGTTTTACTATAAGCAACGATACATTTGCTCAAAATTCATGGTATTTCAGAAATGCTTTAGTACGAGCAAATTATAACAATCTGAGAGCAGGTATTCATGCTACAAGTGAATTTCTTGAATTATTCTTTGAAAATCTTTTAATGGATATGAAGCACGATTTGAAAAATCGATATATGCATATTGATTATAATTGCTCGTGAGAACGGAAAACGAAACGGTAAATGGAAGATACTTATAGAAGTATAATATTCAGTTAAAAGAAGGAAGACTATGCAATTAGGATGGATTGATTTTTCAAAAGAGGACAGACAAAAGGCACTGGATGTTATCAATCTTCTAGGTGAGCAGGGGGCGGTTGATGAGCTTGGGATAGGGACTGTCAGAGATGCCTTTGCGAACTGCTTTTTCCCGGGAACATCTACAGTACAGACAAGAGCAAAATATTTTTTTATAGTTCCATATATATTGAAAGATGCGGTTGACGGCAGATATGGCAAGGATATAGACAGAATCCTAAGAGAAATAGATGCTGATGAAAAAGACTGTGCGAAAAGGTTGCTAAATTCAGATTCTAAAGTTGAAGGTGTTATCGGAAGCAGAGTCCTTCCCAAGGGATGGGTGTCGAGAAGACCTTCCGACATATACTGGAACGGAATTAAAAGATATGGGATATTTTGTTATAAGGACTTGTCGATACGTGAGTATATATCACTCGCAGTAGAGATTGAAAAGAGAAAATCCGATATAAAATCTGATAAACATACTTATGACAAGGAAGAAAATAACACTGATGATATGGATGCCGGAAATATAGACAGTATAAAGTTTTGGAGTATACCTTCTTATAGTAATGATTGGAGAGAAAATCTTACAATAAATCTCACTAAAGAAGAGTCTGAGTATTTGAACAGGCAGATTAAAAAGGAGACAAGGGGATCTCTTTTGGAGTATATACTTAAAAATAAGATTATCCTTGATGAATACGACAGTTTCGAGTCTTTAAGATATGCACTTTCAGATAAAGTTGATAGTGAAACGGCAGATATGATGAAACTTGCTTGTGACTTCAACAATTTAATACATATGGCGAGAGTAAGGTATAATCTTATGTTATCGGAAGGTGAGAATAAAGATGCCTTCAGTGAATGGGAAAAAGTAAGAAATGATATTAAATACCGAGCTCAAGTTAATTTGGATGAGGTATTTTTTAAATTAAAGCTTATCAATTTCAGAACAAAGAAATTTCTTTGTGATATACAAAGTGCATTTATGAATGAAGATATCGATTTGGCAGATGAAATAATACGTAAGAGAGAACTGCATTTAAAGGGAAGCGCACGGGCAAAGTTAATGAGAACAAAGGAATTTGATCATTCCAAATGGGTAGGCGGCAAAGAACTTGACTACAGATTTTTTAATGCAAGACGGATTATAAACGATATCTATAATTGGAGATAAGTATATGTTTAGACCTGATTCAAACAGTGACAGGACTGATTACGGTAATATTTTAATGCCGCCAAAGGGCTATAAATTGGAAAGTGCGGTAGGAACAACCTATTCATTAGATTTGGAAGCTCTGACATCGGTAGCTGTTTGCCTCGGATTATCTGAGGAGGTGGACAGCAGACTGATGCAAAATCCTATATGTATGCTGAATGCATTACAGAAAGTATCAGACAGACTGATACTTTTTTGTGAAGCCGGGCAAATCAAAGTACCTTCAAAGCCTACAGCATTATCTGTTTTACTTGAAAAAATAGTGGTGGAAGTTGCATTACCTAAGGATAAAGGTATGGGCAGATATCCTGCGTTTCACCCTAAAACCTGGATGCTGTCTTATATAAACAGCGAGGGAGACAGGAAGTATCGTTTTGTAGCGATGAGTAGAAATTTGACGTTTGACAGAAGCTGGGATATCAGTTTTGTAATGGACAGCAGTAAGAAGGTCAGACAAAAAAGAAAGAGCACGCCGATATGTAATTTGTTGGAGTATTTGGCTCTCAACGTAAATAAACAATGTATTGATTACTTAAAGAAAAGAAATCTTATTCGTAAAATGATGAAGGAAATAAAAGATATTTCTTTTTCACTTGACAGTAAGGTATTCGGAGAGAATTTTGAAATATTACCTCTGGGCATTGGAGAAAAGGCATACAAAATAGAAAATGATAAATTGTTTTGTACGCAAAAAGGTGATGCCGATTCTACATTTAATGAGCTTGTTATAATGTCACCCTTCTTATCGGGGAGTGTAATTGCAGACTTTAACATTGCAGACAGGGCATTGTCGGAGTGCAGCAGAACACTTATTACAAGGCGATCTGAACTTGGAAAATTAAGAGAGTGTGATGTCAATAACTTTACTATATACACATTAAAAGATGAAATCATAGACGGAGAAGATGAGATCTCGGACGAGTCATCGGATAAAAGAAAACAGGATATCCACGCTAAGATATATTTAAGAAGAAAATATGCCGATGTGGATCTGTATCTCGGTTCTATGAATGCATCATATTCTGCAATCAATAAAAATGTGGAAATGATAGTAAAGCTTAGTACAAAGAATAAACATCTTAACGGCGAAAGGTTTTTGGATGATATATTTTGTGGGAATGCAGATGATACAAAAAATCCTTTTGAGCAGGTTACGATAGAAAGTGCAATAGATGACACGGCAGATATTAAAAAAGATATATTGGAAGATAAAATAAAGTATCTATGTCGTACAAAGAAAATTGCTTATATTTCAAAAGATGAATCCAATACAGATAGATACAATATAAAAATAGAATTTACCGGTATTGATAGAGATGAAAATATAATGATTTCACCGATTAATTCAAAAAGGAAACATATCTTGTCCGAGCATATGGAGTTTTTGGACTTGGAAATATTGCAATTATCAGAGTTTTATAAAGTGGAAATTAAATCTGGTGATACTGTACTCAACAGGATTATCATGATTCCCACAATCGGTTTTCCTGATAAACGAGAAAATATAGTGGTAAACAGTATTATAGGAGACAAAGTATCTTTTATAGAATATATTTCACTTGTACTTGGTGATGACTATATTTTATCTATGATTGAGGGAAAGCAAATAAGAGAATCAGGGATTTTCAGTAAGAAAAGCGGTATAATGCCTGCAATCTATGAGAAAATGCTGAAGGTGGCAGTGGCAGAACCTGAAAAGATAAAAGATATCGGATATGTACTTAAGATGGTTAATGACAGTGAAATTATACCGGATGAATTTCGCAGACTATATGAAACATTTTGCAGTACTCTAAAATTGAGAGTACAATAAAGGATTATGTATGACACAGTTTGATATAGATGAGATTGAAAAGCGCACTATGAATATGTTGAAGGACTTTCAGGCGGAAACTGTTAAGCGTGTAGATTACCTTTTTAGAAATAAGCAGAATCATGTGCTTGTTGCCGATGAGGTCGGCATGGGTAAGACGCTTATCGGCAGAGGTGTGATTGTAAAGACGGCAAGACAAAAAATTGAAGAAAAGTGTGATTTATGTAAGGTGGTTTATATCTGTTCAAATCAGAACATAGCAAATCAAAACATCAGAAAGCTTGATATCACAGGCAGAAATATCGTTGAATCGGTGTCGGATACGAGATTATCCATGCAACATTTAAAAATCATGGAACAAACAAGTGATGAGGCTGTAAAAGACGGATTTATACAGCTTATTCCGCTTACACCGGAAACCTCGTTTAAAATGACATCGGGAGGTGGAAGTGTACAGGAAAGAGCCTTGATTTTTGCAATCTTAAAGCGGATTCCTGATTTTAAGGCTCATATAAAAACCCTTGAAGATTTTATGATACATGGCGCCGCAAAGTCATGGGAGAGTAGTGAAAAATACAATTATGAGTGTCGTGTGTCACAATGTGAAGAGGCTACAGGAGGTATCTATCCTAAAAATATAATTGATAAGATATGTAGCGAAGAATTTGAGGAAATAATAGAAATTGTACTGGAGCATTTAAAGGAGATAAGGTATAAGAGAGAACTTTCATACTCGGATTATGCAGTAATGAATAAGCTTAGAGTTATGTTTGCAAAGATAAGTGTATCCATGTTGGAACCTGACCTTGTAATTATGGATGAGTTTCAAAGATTTAAGTTCCTTATATCAGATGAAGACAGTGAAATAGGTATACTTGCTAAAAGATTTTTCAGCGGTAGAAATACAAAGGTGCTTCTTATGTCTGCGACTCCGTATAAGCTGTATTACACACCGGAAGAGATAGATGAGTCACAGGGGCATGAACATTTTGAGGAATTCTTGCAGGTTATGAAATTTATCTTTAATGATGAAGCAAAATACACTGAGTTTGAGAAAATATGGACGAATTATTCTGTTGTACTCAGAGAGACGAAGTCGGTAGACACTACCGTTATCGAGTTGAAAAATTTAGCTGAAGACGCCATGTATCAAGGGGTGAGCAGAACAGAGCGTATATCTGTTATGGATTCAGGAGACTTTATAGATGACGGCAGTATTAAATACCATTTGCAGGTAAATGCAAATGATATAAATTCTTATATACAGATGTCTGCTTTATTGTCAAATGCCAAAGTAGGTGATAGCTGTCCGATAGATTATGTAAAGAGTTGCCCCTATCTGATGTCGTTTATGAGAAAATACAAGATTAAAGAACAAATTGAAAGGTACTATCGAAAAAATAAATATGAACTTGAGAGTGAAAGAGTTCAAAATCTGCTGTGGTTAAGTCGAAGCAAAATCAGTAAATATGAAGAACTGCCAAAGACAAATGCAAGATTGGAGGCCTTAAAAGAGAAAGCGTTTATTAAAGGCGCGGAAAAATATCTATGGATTCCACCGTCTATGCCATACTATGAGCTACAGGGTGTGTATAAAAACAGCAAAGGTTTTTCTAAAATACTTGTCTTTTCCGCATGGGAGATGGTACCCAGAATGATAGGTGTTATGTTATCATATGAGGCGGAAAGGCTTACAGTCGGAAAGCTTGTAAATCAAATAAAAAATAAAGATATAAAAAATACAGGCTATTTTGCAAAAGGTACGAGAAAGTATCCTTCACCAAGGCTAAGATTTAATACCTCAAACGGTGAAGTAAGAGGTATGAATTTACTTACACTGATTTATCCGTCAAAAGTGCTGGCAGATATGTATTCACCTATTGAATCGCTCAATAAACAAGAATCTCTGAAAGATATAGAAAAGTCTATAAGACGTAGATTAACAGGTAAACTCAGGGTATTGGAAGAAAAGTATGGATATTCTTCTAACAAGAAGGAAGATAAAAGGTGGTATTATCTTGCACCTATACTTATGGATGGATTTGATTACGCGAAAGATTGGGCAGAGAATATTTTAGCGAATCAAAATAAAGATAATGAGTATGAAACCTTTGATGTAGCGGATAATCCCAAAAATAAAGGAAACAAGGGGTTTAAAGCCCATATTGAAAAACTCCAAAATTACCTGAATTACCCGGAAGAAATACATCTTGGCAGAATGCCTGATGACTTGGCAGAAACACTGATAAATATGGTTTTAGGCTCTCCGGCTGTTTGTATACATCGTTCAAATTTGGGAAATAGAGAAATGGCGACATCACTGGCCAAAATTTTTCTGAATAATTTTAATCTTCCCGAATCCACAGCCATTATTGACCTTGCATATGGAAGATGTATGGATGATAATTCACATTGGCAAAATGTCCTTAAATACTGTAAAGACGGATGCTTTCAGGCTATGATTGATGAATATATTCATATGTTGAGAGAAAGTGTAGGCTCTCAAGATGATGTTGATAGAAACTCTCTTGTACATAATATAATGGTTGAATCATTAAATATACGTACAGCCACATATGTCGTTGATACTTATGCGGATTTTAAGAAACGAATTACCGGTACAAATGAAACAGGGGATGAATGTAGGATTAGATCAAGTTATGCGGTAGGATTTGGCAATGAGAGGGGAGATAATTCCAAGACTGTTATAAGAAAGGAAAATATCAGAAATGCCTTTAACTCTCCGATGCGTCCATTTGTATTGGCTACTACATCCATAGGTCAGGAGGGACTTGACTTTCATAACTATTGCCGCATTATAATGCATTGGAATCTGCCAAGTAATCCTATAGATCTTGAACAAAGAGAAGGCAGAATAAACAGGTTTAAATGCTTGGCAATAAGACAGAATGTAGCCGATAAATACGGTATGAACACAATGTTTGAGAAAGATATATGGAAAGAACTCTTTGAAGCGGCAGTTAAAGAAAGGCAAGAGGGGCAATCCGAACTTATTCCGTTTTGGTGTTTCGGAAAGAATCAGAGTATAAAAATTGAAAGACTTGTGCCGATGTATCCTTTGAGTAAGGATGAATTAAATTATGAGAGATTGATTAAAATCCTTTCTTTATACAGATTGACTTTGGGGCAGTCAAGACAGGAAGAGCTTTTAGAGTATTTATTTAAAGAGTTTAGGGACACAAGCAAGCTGAAGAAATTATTTATAGATTTGAGTCCGTTTTCTAAAGAGAAGAGCTTACCTGATTAAACCTTCGTTACAGTTATAGTTTTATAAAAGCTATGATATTAAAAAAATAAAAAAATTTAAAAAC
>NZ_CALLVU010000031.1 GCF_938015485.1 uncultured Lachnoanaerobaculum sp.
AAGGCGATAGTAAAGGATGACAGCGGAAACTATGTAAGCCGAGGTTCAAAGATGTATCCTGTTTTACAGGGACCTGTAAGCGTGCCGAGCGGATATAGTGTTTATTATTCCACAGATCCTCCGGCAGGAACGATTGAAGGAAATGTAGGTGCAAACTGGGTACCTGAATCGGCTGTTACAGACTGGTCAACTGTCACTATGTTTAAGGCTGTGATGAATACAAGCTACAGGCTTACACCGGGAAGGACGGATGATTTTACATATACCGTAAAGATACCTGAGACTAAGGAACTTGATGCTGATGCAAGTGCCAACAACTCTGTAGCGTCATGGTATGGAAGCAGCTTGACAGGCGCCTCCGAGTCAACCGTATCAAAGGTGGGTATAAATAAATATCTTATATCAGGTAAAGTTTATTACGATGTGGATGAGAACAATGAGTTCAATACCGGAGATTTTGTAGGAGCAAATAAGCCTGTAAGACTTGTAAAGATGGAAAACGGAACACCTACAGTGGTGGATATGGTATTTACAGATGCAAACGGTAATTATACCTTTAAGAATAAGATAAGTAATGCCGGAGATTATAAGGTGTATATAGAGACCTTCCCGGGAGATACTATAAGACCTTTAAATCCAAGTAGCATAACAAAGATAGGAAATGAATTTTCAAGCTATGAGGTATTGCCTTCAAAGCTTAAGGAAAACGAAAACCCTGTCCCGAACATGCACTGGGCGGTGGTGGATGTGTCACTTACAAGGACTGACAATACCAAGATAGAAAACTTAGGATTAAAGACAGTGTACTCAAATCTTATAGTAAAGCATATAAAAAGAGAGGACAATACTGAGCTCTCCCCTACAACAACTGTAAGGATGCCAAGGTGGACACCTTATACGACTTCTCCTGTAACGGATACCTATTATGAGGCTGAGACACCTCTTCCTACAAATAAGGACGGAGAGTACGGTGATAACGACACCACGGTAACCTATTACTATGTAAGAAAGAATGCAGGCGATGTGACGATACATCACTATGAAGAAAATACTACAACAGAGCTTGCCACAACGGTGGTACTTCCGGGAGCAAACAAGTTCGGATTAAACTATACTACAAGTGAAGAAAGTATCCCAAACTATGAGTTGGTAGCACAGCCGACAAATAAAAACGGAACATATACTTTGCAGTCGCAGACAGTTGATTACTTCTATAGAAGAAAGAATGCAGGAAATATAATTGTCAACTATCTTGAAACGGGAACAAACAATCCTGTTCACGCTCAAAAAGTATTGGACGGAACGAAAAAGCTTGGACTTAACTACTCTGAAAGTCCTGAGAACATTACATACTATGATCTTGATACAACAAACCTGCCTACAAATGACAGCGGAGTGTATACTGCATTACCTATTACAATCACTTATTATTATAAGAGACAGAATGCAGGTGACGTAACTGCAACCTATGTAGATGTAGATACAAATACGGTACTGCATGCTCCTGAAGTAAAAAACGGTGCAGGCAAACGTGGACTTGCCTATGATACGGATGTAAAGAGTTTTAATAATTATACACTTATGGCGGTACCTGCAAACAAGTCAGGAAACTTTGATACTGCAAATATACTTGTAGAGTATAAGTACAGAAGAAATGATGCCGGAAAGGTAACTGCGACCTATGTGGATGCCGATACGGGAGCAACTCTTCATGCGGCGATAGAACAGGACGGAAGCAGAAAACTGGGTCTGCCTTATGATACGGACCAAAAGAGCTTTAGATATTATGACCTTATAACGGTACCAAGTAATAAGAGCGGAGAATTTGCGGCGGGAAATATACTTGTAGAATATAAGTACAGAAGACAGAATGCCGGAGACGTAACGGCGACCTATGTAGATGTTGATACAAATACCGCACTTAATGCTCCTGAAGTGCAAGGCGGAGCAAGAAAACTTGGACTGCCTTATGATACGGACCAAAAAGCATTTAATTACTATGACCTTATAACGGTACCAAGTAATAAGAGCGGAAAATTTGAGACAGGAAGTATACTTGTAGAGTATAAGTACAGAAGAAAGGATGCAGGAAATGTAAGAGTAAGACATCTGGATGCAATAACCAATGCACCTCTTGCACCTGAAGAATTCTTGGACGGAAGCAGAAAGCTTGGACTTGCCTACACCACACAGGCAAAGAGCACTGCAGAACTTCCAAACTATGAGCTCTTTGGAAGTATACCTTCAAATGCAAACGGAATGTATACTGCAGGAAGTGATATCATAGTCACATATCTTTATCAAAGAGAGAATGCAGGAAATATAATAGCTACTTATAAAGATGAGGCTGACGGACATGAGCTTCATCCGCTTGTAGGACAAAGCGGAGCCGGAATGCTGGGACTTGCCTATGACACCGAAGCAAAGACATTTGATAACTACGACCTGATAAGTATCCCTGCCAATAAGTCGGGAACATTCTCACACAGTAATGTATTGGTAGAGTATGTATACAGAAGAAAGGATGCAGGAGCGGTAAGAGTAAATCATATAGAAGAGGGAACCGGAGAGGTACTGCACAGCCCAAGTGTACTTGACGGAAGCAGAAAACTGGGGCTTGCTTATACTACAAACAGTGAGAATATAAACTTCTACGATTTGGTCGGTGTACCTGCCAATGCAAACGGAATCTTTACGGTAGGAGAACAGGTAGTAAACTATGAGTACGCAAGAAAGAATGCGGGAGATGTAGTGGTACGCCATCTTTCAAAGTATGACGGAAGTGAGCTTATACAAAGAGAGGTACTTGACGGAAGCAGAAAACTTGGACTTAACTATACTACAAATGTAGCGGACATTGATTACTTTGAGATAGATACCGTTCCTTCCAATAAAGACGGAGTATATAATACATCAACACAGACTGTAAACTATATCTACAGAAGAAAGAATGCAGGAAGTGTAAAGGCGGTATATGTGGATGAAGAAGGAAGCGAGCTTGCAAACAGTGAAGTATTATCCGGAGTAGAGAATGCGGGATTACCATATAATACGGTAGCAAAGAGTATAACTCACTATGAGCTTGTAAGTATGCCTGATAATGCAAGCGGAGTATTTAGTGAGAATGAGCAGACGGTTACCTATGTATACAGAAGAAAGAATGCAGGAAGTGTAAAAGTATTCTATATAGATGTGGACAGCGGAAATAACCTTGCAGAGCCTAAGATCCTTGACGGAAATAAAAAGCTCGGACTTACATATACTACAGAGCCTGAGAATGTGGAGTTCCATAAACTGATAAGTATGCCTGCCAATAAAGACGGAGTATTTACCGATGAAGAGCAGACAGTTACTTATGTGTATGGAAGAAAGAACGCAGGGAATGTAACAATACATTATGTAAATACCGCACATCTTAGTATAAAGAAAGATGATATCTTAGACGGAAGTAAAAAACTTGGATTACCGTTTACAACAAGTGCTGTGGAGATTGCAGGATATCACTTTACAATGGTGGAAGGAGTAAACTTCGGAATACTCGGCTCATCTGATCAAAGAGTGAATGACGGAATATTCAAAGAGGGAGCACAGGAAATAACCTATGTATACCAAAAAGATCCGAGTGTAGTAATAACACCTACAAAGCCAGTACCTGCGACATCAAGTAATATAGCAGACCCCGGAGATTGGAATAATGACTTTATTATAAGACCGGGAATAGCCACATCATCAATAGCGACAAGGTCAAATACAAGTAGAGGAGGATCATCATCAGATTCAACCGTTAGACCTGCAAAGAGCATAAAGCTTATAGATAATGCAACCATTGACAAGAG
>NZ_CALLVU010000032.1 GCF_938015485.1 uncultured Lachnoanaerobaculum sp.
AAAAACCTTAAGTAGCCCGGTTTCTATTTCTATATCTTTCTGTTCATATCCATTATACACATTATAAGCACATATAACTAATACAATACATATAACACCTAACCCTATATACCATTTCATTAAAATCTTGTACCTCCCTATAAACTATTCCTAATCTATTCCGTCGCACATAGGATAGATATTCCTCATATAGATATACAGTGCTTTACCGAATTCTAATTGGGTTTATCTGCTCTTACCACTTATAAAATCCTTCACTCTTTTCTTTAAAACCTCTATTACAAGAATAAATCCTCCTATTAAAAAAATATATATATACATTCTAAACAATATTTTAAAAATATACTCAACATTAGTTATATATGATATCCACAATAATATAAATACTATACTTTCACTAATTATAAGTACATATACTAACCAATATACTTTTTCATTCCTTGACCACAAAAAAAATAATATATTTGTATACTTATTAAGCTTTATCTTTCTATTATGTTTTTCTATATCTGTTTTATCTATACTCCAACAACCTCCATAAAGTAATATATACAATGCAAAAGATATTAATAATAAAGTTAATATATCCGGCATAAATTTCTCCTATTCTGTAAAGCATTTGCCCTTTTTAGTGGCTGGATTTATATACTTTTTAAACTTATCTTTCAGTTCTTCATCTAAGTTTCAGCATAAGTTTCTTTATTTCACCCGGTACCCCTGCCATGACAAGCAGGGCACCAAGCATCATTGGAAGCAGTCTTTTAAAGTCCTTTGACATATCCTTATAAGACTCTTTTAAGTCTTCATACTTGACCTATAGCAGTATTATCGTCTTTCCTTCTGATAACAAATATTGTAGCCTTTCTTTACATACATTTTGCTGACTTCTGCTCTCAAGTACAATTAAAATTGCCGGTAAGATCATAAGTATAACACTAATTATTACTCTACAACTTAAAAAGCCACTAGCCTCTCTCATTATATCTACATATAATTTGTATACAAAAATAGAAATGTAGAGTATAAATAAAATTATACATATAGTTTCCGGAAATATTGTATATTCTATCTTACATACATTATCTTGTTCTTCTATGCTACCTTTTACATAGCACAATCCAATATGCTTAAATCCACTTTTTTTACCTTGTAATATCATTTGAAATTTTTTACCTTTTAATGATTTCATGAAAGATAACTTGTCAAACATTTTCCATATTTCTGTTGTCGTTCTATTTGTTATACATGAACCATTTATTGTAAAGCTTATCATAAACATTTAATCTCCCTATGCTAAACATTGCTTTGGCAGAAATTATTAGAATTTGCTATCAACGATCCAGATCCAAAAGGATATGATAATCTCGGATTATGCCAATTAATTGGGGCTTCCCCATATACCCATCCTTCTGATAACTGCTTATACCATGTAATTCCAACTCCTGCACCACCTCCAAGTCCCTCTCCAGCAATGATTTCACTATAAACAGGATTTAATGTTAATGCAGGTGCAATTGCTCCACCTTAAACACCTACTGCTAAATTAATTGAACCTCCAATAAATAATCCAGCATAATCCTCCGGATTTTTAACATTATAGACATATCCTTTTGTTTCTGTGCAATCTATAATACCGGATAATTCCATACTTTTTCCAAAACCACCAAAAGAATACTCACAATACTTATCATTATCCATAACAATTCCTCTACCAACTATTGCCAATCCAACACTCTTTGTCATAAGTATAATCCACTCTTTTATTTCCTGATGTAAGGCTTGTCAGCCTTAAATATTTATCGTATTCATATGATACACTACTTCCGTCAGGATATAATGTCTTTAATCTCTCACCATTCTTTCCGTATCTATAGCTGACTTCTTCACCGTTATAATCCACTACCTTTGTGGCTCTGCCAAACTTATCACCTTCTATATTTTTAGTACCGAGTGCATCCTTTACCTGACTCAACTGTCTTAAGCTGTTGTAGGTGTACTCCACACTTTTCCCATCATTGTATATAATGCTTTTGATATCTCCGGCTTCCGTGTAGGAATAGGCGGTATTATAACCTTCTCTGTCTTCCTTTTCTATCACTCTTCCTAAAAGGTTATATGAAAGTACGAAAATATGATTAAACCCCACATCAATTCCAATGTTCTTAAATGCTCTACTTCACCTTCATACTTGATGTCCAAAAATACAGTGGTTTTCCATTCTTATCTATTATGATATATACCCTTTTATTACTATGTAATGAGTATATGTTACTTCTATACCACCCCTTTTCACTAATATAATATGAGTAGATTTCCCAACTTTCTTTATCTGAGTAATCTTGTTCATCACTTGTATTTTTTAAATAACTCATAACGTATCTGTACGCCAGATCATCTACTGTATCATATCTAACATGCTGTATTCCACTATATCCAAACCTATAAAAGATAAAGGGGTGTATATGGATATGACATCATTAAAGTATGAAGCTTTTATAAAAATCTCAAGCTTACCATCTATAAAATAGCCTTCTTTTAGAGACACATCTTCATTCCCACAGTGTTCTAATTTAAGTGGAATAATCTTTTCATCGATATAGTTGCTCATAGTAGCCCTCTCAATAAATTCAACTTAATAATACTCTATAATAACCCCGGACTCATATTTAATATCCAAATGGAAGCTTTCAGGTAACTTGATTTTATTTAATTTTATACATTCATCAAAAAGATAACCTTCTGCATCTATATACTGTAGCGATTTTGGGAATTTTACTTCTTCTAAATCCATCGCTCCCATAAAAGCTTCACCACCTAAGTATATTAAACCCTCCGGTAATTCTACATTTTTTAGACCTGTATAGCAAAATGCCATTTCTCCTATTTTTTTTATGCTTTCAGGAAATTCTATGTACTGCAAATTACTGCATCCTGCAAAAGCAGCTATTCCAATATTTTCCAGTTTTTTATTTAAATGTACTGTTCTTAAGTTTTCACAACTTTCAAAACAAAATAGTGGGATTTCTACTAAATTTTCCGACAACTCTACTTCTGTTAAATTTTTACATCCCGAAAATGCAGCTGAATTAATTTTAACTACACTGTTAGATATAATAATTTTTTGAGGTTCAGAACAATTTTTAAAAGCATTCTCTCCAATTTCCATTACCCCATCAGGAATTTTAATTTCCTTCTTTGGCATTATATATGCTGAAATACCCATTTTGTATTTAATTAAAACATTATTTTCAATTAAAAATTTAGATTGAAAATTTAAAATTATATAACATAAGATACCACATATAAACAAAGTAATTAAAACATTATTATACTTTTTACTATTATATACCATTGCAAGCTCCTATTCATTTGTCTGCTTTCTTATCGGTATTATATTTTGAAGTATGTCATTCACAGCTTTTTTCCATGTCCATGCCAATGGCTCCCTACAATTAAACATGACCTGTACTGTTTCTCTACCTATCTTCCCCAGACCCGTTTTATGATATATTCTCTCATCTATTCCGGGTATAATAAAATCAAAGCAATACATTTTTACAAAGCCGTCATTATCAAATTCATCATATTCTAAAAACTTTATACCATTATGTGCTTTCGAAAGCAGATTTTTAAAATCAGTTACCAAAGTTTTTACTTCTGTATCTTCACCGACTTTAAGAAGGCTAATGCTTAGATTTACATCTCCGGCAATGTTTGTTTTTATTATCTCAGGTCTAAAATAGGTAGGATATTTTATTTCTTTTATTTCATCCGGCATATCTATAAAAGATTCAGGAATATATATACTTAACAAGTCATCAAAGTACTGTTCTTTGCTAAAAGTTTCAAGTCTACCTTCTATATAGTATCCCGTATCCAAAGACATAGATTCAGCTTCAGAGTTTCTTACTTTTAGAGGGATGATTTGCTTATCATAATAATTTTTCATAGTATCACCTTTATTATAATTCTAGTAGTATTTTATCCTTGCTCTTCCTCTATAAATAAACATTCCACTCAAATGATTTGGTACTGCTATATTTTTATAATTATCAAATATGCCGTTACCAAATACCTCTACTTGAACTCGCTCTACACTTTCAGGAACATAAATTTCTCTTAAATTTTTACAAGATGAAAACACATCATACCCCAAATATTGCACACCGTCAGGTATAACAGCAAAGGATAAATTACTACAATTTTCAAATGCCCTATCTCCAATTATTTTAATTCCCTTTGCAAAATCTAAACTGTAAATTTTCGTACCTTCAAAAGCCAAATCTCCTATCATAGTCGTACCCTCTTTAAGTTTTATATCGGTCTTTTTCTTATCTAAGCATTCTATAAGTACATTGCCTACATATTTACATCCGCCCACTTCTTCTTGACTGCTGTACCAAGGGGTATCATCTAATGCATTATAACCGACAAAACTTACACCGGAAGAATCACCTATATCAGCCAATTTTTTACAGCCCTCAAAAGCTCCATCACCTATATATCTTGTTTTATCATTTAAATTAATCGACCTTAAATTTTCACATTCACCAAATGAACCATCTAAAATATCTTTTAAGTCTGATCCCAACACCACTTCCTTTAAATTTTTACATTGATGAAAACTATACTGTGGTAATGACCTTAGCTTATCCGGTAATACTATTCTTTCAAGAGAATCACATGCTTCAAATACGTTATTTCCCATTAACTCCACATTATCCGGTATATCTATATATGACAGTTTTTGGCAACAACTGAATGCAGACTCCCCTATAACTGTTAAGCTTTCCGGAAGAACAACTTCCTCAAGTGTAGGCGAGTCAAAAAAAGCTCCTCCTGCTATACTTTTAATCCCGTCTTTAACTGTTACCTTACTCTCATTTCCTTCATACTCCATTAAAATATTAAAAAAATATTTATATCCATCATCTGTCGGAAGTTTTGATAACCATAAAGTATTTATAAAAGCTTCCGCCCCCAACAAGATATCTTCTCTGTTTAAGACAACTTCTTTCAAGTTTTTACAATCCATAAAGGCTCGACTTCCTATAGTTTGAGTATTAAAAGGTATATAAATCTTTTCAAGACTTGTACAATTATAAAAAGCTTCATCCTGTATTTCCTTTGAGTTTTTGGATAATTGTACCTCTTTTAGTGAAGTACAATTTTTAAAAGTCCATAAACCTATATATGTTTTTGACTCTGAAAAATCAACTTTTTTTAAGTTTACACAACCTGCAAAGCTTCCCCCGATTAAATATTCCAAGGAATTCGGAAATACTATATCTTCTAAACTCTCACATCCAAAAAACGAAAAAGAACCTATTTTCTTTAGCCCTTGTGGAAATTTAATTCTCTTCAACCCGGTACAACCCGCAAAAGCATAATCTTCTATACTAACCAGCGATTCAGGCAAAACCACCTCTTCAATATCTGTATTATCTATAAAAGCACTTGTACCTATACTTTTAACTCCTTCAGGAATAATCAGTATTTTGGATCTCTCATCTTTATTTATAATACCTCTTTTTATTCCCCTTACAGTACTATTATATATAACCATATGTTCAAATAATATATTTCTTACACAATATTGTAATGCGGCAGTAAAAATAATTATCAAAATAAAGGCGATAATTATCCTTTTTTTCAAATATCCTTTCCTTAATAATTTCACTGTTTCACCCTTTCTGTGCATTATTTATTCGGTAACATTGGTAAAATACTACTCAAATTTTGCATAAGCACTTCCTTTTGATAAAGATATGTTTTTATTCGCTTTCTAATCTATGTATCTTACTTTCACATTTTTATAAAAATCAATCTTCTCCGCTATTTCTTTGCTAACAAAGACTTCTTTTACATTACCTGAGCCTAAGAGTATACTTTCACCTATATCATCCACCGACTTAGGTATATACACTCTCTTTAAATTTCTGCAATCTATAAGGCACAGCTTAGAAATATATATCAGCCCGTCCGGAAACTCCACATCTTCTAATCTATAGCAATGACCTAGAGCGGACTCGCCAATCATTTTCAGTTCTTTTGAAAAAACTATTTCTCTTATCTTGGATTGAGAGAATGCTTTATTTGCTATACTGATTGTTCCGTCTTTTATGATAACCTTTTCTCTTTTTTTATCTACAAGTTCTATAAGATGATTCCCGATATATTTGCAACTATACTTATCCTCTTTTATACTATTATAAAACTTTGTGTCATAAAAAGAATTCCCGATATATAGCGGTTCACCCTCAAATTCTACATTTTCTAGGTTTATACACAAACTAAATGCACCATCATCTATTTGCTTTACATTCTTTGGGATAAAAGTCTTTTTTATTAAAGTACAACCTTTAAATGCTTCTTTACCGATATATTCAAGTCCTTGAGGCAGTTCTATATGCTGAAATTTCTCACAATTTTCAAAAGTGTTGCCATATATATGAGTGATATTTTCAGGTATTGATATATTTTCCAAACTTTTACAATTGGAAAACGCTGATGAACCGATATATCTCACAGTTTCCGGTATTGATATATTATAAAGCTTACTACACCCTGAGAAAGCATACTCTCCTATACTCTTTAATCTATCTGATAAAACAACACTTTTTAATTCATTATGTCCCATAAATGCACCACCTGCAATTACAGTAATCTCGGTTGGAATCAAAATCTCTTCCATATTGTAAGTTGATTGAAATAATATATGTTTATAATATTTTAATCCCTCTGAATCTACCGGAAGCTTTTTATACCATTCCGTACCTTCAAAGCAATATGCTCCTAGCAGACTGATACTGTCCGGTATATTTATTTCGCTAAGTTTAGTACATTCTCCAAAAGCATTATACCCAAGTCCTTCAATAGAATCACTTAAGTATATTGATGAGAGACTTGTGCATCCATTAAATGTTGCATCATCTATATGTTTTAAATTATTTGGTAAATCCACTTCTCTCAAAGCTTTACAACCGGAAAACACATAACCTTCTATATGAATTAAAGTGTCGGGAAGTTTTACGACCTCCAAATTTTCGCATCCCATAAATGCACCCATTTCAATATCTGTAATATTTTGTGGGAACTCTATATTATTTAAGTTTTTACATTCAGAAAATGTCATCGCTTTTATCTTTTTAAGTGATTGTGGCAATGATATTTCTTTTAAAGTGGTACATCCGCTAAATGCTGATTCCCCGATATATTTTACTTTTTCAGGAATTCTTATTACTTCCAAACTTGTACAACCATTAAATGCATCTCTATCTATTTGTTCCAAACTTTCCGGTAAATTTATCTCTTTTAAGTTTTTACAACCTATAAACGCTCTTCGATGTATTATTTTTACACTTTCCGGAATATATACTTTCTCTATACACTCACAGCCGGAAAAAGCATCATCCATAATTTCTGTTGTACCTTCAGGTATGTATACAGTCAAATTTCTTATATTTTTATCTAATAACCCTGCTTTATATTCAATAACTTTATTATCCTTTAAAACTAAATGCCATCTGAAATTTAAAGCTATATATGATATAAAAACAGCTATTATTCCAACTATAATTATTGCAAAAATTTTATATCTTGATTTCATATATATCCCTCAATACATCATGTAGATATAACCTTGACCCCTTTATATTCTTGACTTATATATAATCTCATCAATAAAACACAAGTTTAGGGGTCTTAATCCCATCGGTCTCAATCCAGCGATATTCTCCCTTCAATCTCTCAGGCAATTCAATCTCCTTTAATGAATAGCATTCTCTGATAGCGAATGAATCCAGATATTCTACACTTTCAGGTATTTTTATTTTAGTGAAAGAACAATCTCCAAACGAGTATGCATATATTGCTGTTAAACTATTAGGTAAATCAATATTTTCCATCTTTGCACACCCGACAAATGTAAAATAATGAATTTCTCTTAATTTAATACCATCTTCAAAATCCACTTTTCTTAAATTTGAGCATTGAAAAAATGCCTCTGCACATATTGTCTCTACACTTTTAGGTATATAGACTTCTTCAATATCTTTTCTATTTTTAAAAGCCTGTGCCCCAATTAACCTGGTTCCTGCTTTAATACGGATTATTGAACTTTCATTATTTTCAGAAGTCAAAAGTATATTATCTACATACTTACATCCATATTCATCCGGTTTTATATTGTTTAAGTACTTTGTATTTTCAAAACTGTAACCGGCAATCCTCTCTATTCCTGATGGTAAATTAATACCTGACAAGTCCCTACAATTATTAAATGCTCCATATCCTATTTCAGTTATACTTTCAGGCAATTTAACTTCTTCCAAACCTGAATGAGCAAAGGCATTTATTCCGATTCTTTTCAGCCCTTCTTTGATATTAATTTTTTTCAATGCAATACAATTCTCAAAACAATTATCTCCAATTTCAATTATTCCTTCAGGAAGTTCAATCTCTCTTAACCCGGAATTATTTATAAATACAGCATTTGCAATTACCTTTGTAGAATCTTTAACTATAACAGT
>NZ_CALLVU010000033.1 GCF_938015485.1 uncultured Lachnoanaerobaculum sp.
ATATCCATACGGTGCTTTCGAGCCGAAGTAATAGCCTTTATCCTGTCTTACTCTGACGGATGAACGCATTTTTTGTGAGATGTCTTTGGAATAGTAGTCATAGACAAGATTCTTAAAAGGAATTTCCAAACTGCTGATTCCGTTTTCGTTGTTCTTACTGTCATAATTGTCATTCACAGAAATAAAGCGAACTTGCATAAATGGAAAGATCTGCTCAATATAGGCTCCGGATTCAATATAGTCCCTGGCAAAGCGAGATAAATCCTTTACAAGTATGGTTTTTACTTCATTTTCCTTTACAAGAGCTATCATCTTTTGAAAAGCCGGGCGATTAAAGTTTGTTCCTGTATAACCGTCATCAATGTGCTCCCTGATCTGAAAGCCTGTAAATTCTTCCCTTGAGCGGATATAGTCTTTTAAGATTTCTCTTTGGGAAGTGATACTGTTACTTTCATCTTGCTGATCGCCATCTTCCAATGAAAGTCTTAGATAAAAATCTACGATATTCATATCAGTCCCTCTTTGTCTTTCTTCCAAATTTTTCGGTAATGACCGGTGTTTCTTCAAAGTTGAATTGAATTTCTACCGTATGGTCTTTTCCGATGAATATCTTGTCAATGATAGCACTCACAAACTCTTTGTCCCAATTCTTTGACTTGCCTTTAAGTAGTACTTTCAAATACTGATGCTTTTCTTCAAGCCTTCGTTTTTCTTCATCAAAGATTGCAACTTGCTTTTCTTTCAGGCTTTCCAGCTCTTTTTTCTTTTGATGGAGATGTTCCTTTTCTCTTTCAAAATCTTCTTTTTTCCAATCTCCCAAGACATACTTTTCGTAATACTCGCTTTGAAGCCTGCTCAGTCCTGAAATTCTTCTGCCGATTTCTGTCAGTTTGTTTTCATTTTCCTGCTTAATTTCCCTTTTTATATCCGCATAACCTTCTAAATATGCCTTATAGCTTTTCTTATTATTGGAAAGAATAGTATCAAATGCAGTTTTTACGGTATTTTGGAGTATAATGTCTGTAATTGCCGTTCCACATTTTTCTGCCTTATATTCTCCAAATCGGTTACAGCTAAAGTAAAAAACCGTTCTTTTCCCACTTAATTGTCGATGAACACTCATTCGTCTTTGACAAATATTACAGTAAACCATTCCTCGAAAGATAGTATCGTCGTTAGCAGCCACATTTTCCTCTCTGCTTCTTTTTATTGGAGCTGCTTTTTCGGAAATTTTCTCCTGCACCTTTTCAAAGGTATCCATCGAAATAATGGCTTCATGGGCATTTTCGGTTACTATCCAGTGTTCTTCAGAGAGCCTTTCCCTTGGTTTCATTTCATAAAGATGTTTTTGATTTCTCCCCTGTATCAGCGTTCCTGTATATGCACGATTTTTAAGCAGCTGTAAGATGGTTGTCTGTTTCCACAGCCTAATTGGTTCATCGCTATCAGATACAGCTTTTCCAATTTTTCGGTAATCGGTTGCGATATATACTTTTTTTTCCAGAAGAAGTTTGGATATACCTGATGTACTCAGTCCTTTCAGATAGGCATCAAAGATTTCTTTGACAATGGGAGCAGTATTTTCATCCGGATACAAGCGTCTGATTCCATCTTCGTCTTTTTTTGCTCTATATCCATACGGTGCAACTCCGCAGATAAATCCTCCTTGTTTGAGCCTCATCTGATGCGAACTTGAAACTTTCTTCGAAATATCTTTAGCATAGGTTTCATTAACGATATTTTTTAAAATAACCTCCAAAGATTTATTCGGATCATCCATCTGAAAGGTGTCCAGATTATCATTAACGGCAATAAATCTTACTCCAAGAAACGGAA
>NZ_CALLVU010000034.1 GCF_938015485.1 uncultured Lachnoanaerobaculum sp.
GCTCTATATCTTTTCTCGTTCCCCATCTTGCTGAGCCATACTCTTTCCCCTGTCTGAACTTTTTTGCGTTTTTACCTTTGGTATAGACAATAAATTTAATTAAAGCTGCTACTCCCACGCCCATTAAAATATCAGCCACATGAATACTTGGCAGTAAGCTCATGGTGTTAAGTTCCAATATTCCTTGAAAGATTTTATCTATCACATCGCCGCCAGTATAGGCTCGTACATGATGAGAAAAGATATTGCCTACATAGAAAAATGCAAGATAGGGAATGTTCTGTTTTAGAAACTTTGCCTTATCTTGCACTTTGAATAAGCCTTTGATGTCTTTTAGTATCTTATCTATCATAGGCTCTGCTCCTTTTGTTTATTCTTGACTTTATCCTTAGAAATAGTATTTTTAGCTAGTTCTTTAAATTTCTTTATGTTCTTGTGAATTGACTCCTTATTTTTTTCTTTTTTCTCAATATTTGATAGCACATTTTGAAAAGCTTTATTCATAACTTTTGTATCTTTTGCTTGGAAGAATACTGAATGTGTCCCAGTCTCCTTATCTTTCATCACTGAGAATTTAACACCATGTTTATTCAATTCTTTTTTTAGTTCTTTTAATTCACCATCTTTAACATTGATTTCTTCAAGCTGACCTTTCTTAACCATATCTTTGAGTTTGACTTCATTTCCCTCAGCCTTGATAAGTTTATCTAAGCCACCATGTTGTTTTGATCTCTGTTGTAACTTCTTTACTTGGCTTAAGATTTCTTGATATGTTGCCTTTAAGACATTAACTTCAATATTAACTACTCTATTAGAAATTTCTTCATTTATCATTAGTAACCTCCTTCCCTCATATCATAATTAACAAGTGCTGTATAATAGGCATCCATATTGCTTGGTGCATTATATGCTGCCGTTAAGATAAATGCTCTTACATTTCTTATTTTTGATTCGTTCTCTGATAAAGCATTTACAAGATACTCCATATGCGAAGAATCTAATTCTCTAAATCTCTCTTGAACAACATATGCTGGTAATTTCGTTTGATTTATTGTGACTGTATCTTCCGCATTTAATACCATAACATCAGCTAAAACTTTAATTATTTCATCAAAGGTTTTAGCAATAATCTTATTGCCCAGTTTCATATGTTCGTTGTATCCTGTGCTTTCTCTTAATTCTTCTAAACAAGATTTATATGATTTTATTTGTTTACGTCCTTCCTCCATTCCGTCCCCTGAATAAAACAGATCTCTTTCATAGATGGGTAGGTGGGAGGACTTCTCTGTAGAAATATCTGAAGTAATCTTTGATGAATTATTTGTAGTAATCTCTGGTAATGGTTCATGCAAGTTGCCATAATGCACTGGTAGATTTTCATCAAATGCATCGGTGCTAAATGCCTCATTGCATTGGTTGATTTTGCCCTCTTCCATTGGTGCATTTTGCCCTAATGCATTAGGCATAGCACTTTTACTTACTTGTTCTAATATTTTTCTTTCTTTCTCTTGTTTTCTTTGATTTAGTTCAAGATAAAGTTCTTCTAATTTCTTGTCATTTATTGTGTACCACTTCGTTTTATCTCTAGGATCTTTATTATAGTTTCCAACTAAAAGATAGCCCGCTTTTTCAAGCTTAGAAAAAGTTCTCTTTACTGTATCAACACTTAAATAATCAAAATCTTTTTCTTGCCATGCTCGTATGGAGTTATATGTCCAATACTTGCCATCATGATAATTGTTACCAGACTTCTTATTTATCTCAATCCAGTAATTTATTTGTTGAAGCACAAGAGCTTCATTTAAGCCTAATTCTCTGGCTAATGCTTTATTAGCCAGTATAGGTTGTTCATCAAATAAATACATACTCATATCATCGCCTCCTTTCTCTGAAATTTAGGCATAGAAAAAGACGATAGATTTATATTCCATCGTCTTAACTCTCTCTTATATTTCCTTTAATGTATCTTTCGCTACTTCAAGATATGCTGTGATCCAAAGTGCAATTTTAGGTAGCCCATAAGGACTGATCAAGAATGCCAGTAGTAATGCTGCTATTCCTGTTGCCATATCTTTTTGTATAAAGCAAGCTACTGCTCCAATAAATACTAGGAAAGATATTATACCTAAAATCATTCCACTAACTTTTATAATAAATTTTAGAAAAGCAATTAGTATCAACAAGATCAATATTATTGGAAATAAGATAATTTTCAATGCCCATCTCATAACAACCTCTCTATTTCTTTGATTTATCCTCTAAACTCTTAATACCTGTATTGTTCAACTTTTCAATTGACATCAGCTGAGTTCTGGCAAGCTTTCTAAGTTCTATCATTCTTTCTTTTTGATCCATACCTTTACCAATAAGAATTGCATTATAGCTTTCCATATTTGCAAGAACAAGTAATTCATTCAGACTTGCATAGTCTCTCATATTACCCTTTAACTCAGGATTTTCTTCACGCCACTGTTTAGCTCTCTTGTTAAACAAGGCTACATTGAGCATATCTGCTTCACTTGCATACTTGTAAGACAACTGTTCGTTGGTAAGATCTTTTAAGAGATATTCTTTGATTGCGTCTGTATGAATTTTGTAGTTAATCTTGGAAATTTCTCTATTCAAATTCCAACCTAATGATAGCTTAGAGTTTTCATCTGACTTAAGTCTTTTGTAATCCTGAATTACATACATCTTAAATTCAGCAGAAATCCATGAAGCAAATTCAAAGGCAATATCTGTATGTGCAAATGCACCACCGTATCTTCCTCCTTTTGAGATAATTCCGATTGCGTCTGTTTTTTCTACCCATTTCTTAGGGGACAGTGTAAAGGAATTATATCCAGCTTCCGATTTAATTCGGTCGAATTCGACCGAATTGAAATTCATGTTGTTTAAGCTTTCCCATAAACCAAGAAATTCAATTGTATCTTTTCTTCTCATCCAATTTTTAATTACATCACTTGGTTCATCGCTTTTATATCTAGCAATATCCGTTAGACTTATATAGTCGTTTTGAAAGTCTTCAGTATAAATTTGAATAGCAAATCCTTTTGCTTCAATCGTCTCTTTTTTCACCTTAGACATATGAGTTCCTCCTTTATGCTGATGTACTGTTTACAACATTTATTTTCATAATAACTGCTCTAAACAGCACACCAACGATTCATTTTTTTGATTTTAAACTTTGGTAGAAGCTCTAAAACCCTTGTATTTACTTGACTATTTGCCTGTGTCATTATTATGATACGAAACCCCGTGTCGGAATCCACTTTATTATAATACATCGTAATAAAATAAACAGGACCGTTCATTCATATTTTCAATAATTTCTTCCGCTTTTTCCCAAAAGCATAGAATTTCTATGCGGTTGAGTAATTCTTTCTTCTTATTTCGTTCCGAATCGGCATAGAGTACCCTGAAAAATTTCATTTAAAAAGAAGGATTTTTTTACTCTACGACGAATTATAACAATAACGTATTTCTTAG
>NZ_CALLVU010000035.1 GCF_938015485.1 uncultured Lachnoanaerobaculum sp.
TTACTAAAGATATAGGAAGTGTTTTATTAATAATAGGAGCGAGCATTTTCGGTGTATTGACAACTGTTTGTATAGAATTACTGATAAAAAGTAAAAGAGTGACGGAAGATGCTTCTGTAGGTATAATTTTCCCACTGTTTTTTTCGATAGCTGTTATACTTATTACAAGATATGCAAGAAATGTGCATTTGGATACCGAGGTGGTTTTGATTGGAGAAATTATACTTGCTCCACTTCATAGAATAAATTTCCTTGGTATCAGTCTTCCGAAGGCTTTGGTGCAGATGAGTTTTGTACTTTTGATAAATGCGGCATTTATAGCTGTGTTTTTCAGAAAACTTAAAATAAGTTCATTTGATCCGGTATATGCGGGAGTGGCAGGTATTGCAGGTACGGGCCTTTATTATGTTTTTATGGCATTGGTTTCATTTACCGCAGTTTCGGCATTTGAATCTGTAGGTGCAATACTTGCAATTGCTTTCTTTATTTCACCGGCTGCAAGTGCATATCTGATTTCAAAGGATCTGAAAATAACAATATTTTTGGCGGCTGTATATGCAGTAGTTAATTCTTGCATTGGATATTTTCTTGCTGTAAAATTTAATGTATCCATGTCGGGAATGTGTGCTTTGGTTTCAGGATTAACATTTATGATAACCATTGCAGTATATCCCGGAGGAATCATCACTAAGATGATAAGATATATTAAAAACAAAAATCGTTTCAGTAGAGAACTTTTGATTTTACACATAGATAATCATACAGGAAAGAAAAATGCTCTTGGTGAATTGGGATACAGTACAATCAGAGAGCATATTGCCTGGTCTGACAGTAAGCTCAAATATGTTTTGGACAAGCTGATAAAAAAGGGATATGTTTATCGTGCAAAAGAAAGAGGTGTATATTCCCTGACTGAAACGGGTAAAAAATTAAGTGATGATATAAGAAAACATTACGGACTCAGAGTAAGGGAAAATGATATGGCTAAGATAGACACCGGTAGAGATGATTATATTTCAGCAATTTATGAGCTTATTGAAAAAAAGGAAACTGCAACAAATAAAAAGATTGCGGAGATTTTGGGAGTAAAAGCTGCATCTGTAAGTGAGATGCTGAAAAAATTGACAGAAGAGGGTGAAGTGTATACTGAAAACAAGTCGATTCTTTTGACGGAAACAGGTAAAATAAGAGCCAGAACATTGCTTACAAAGCATAGATTGTGGGAATTGTTTTTAGTGGAATATCTGGGGTATTCGTGGCAGGATGTTCATGAGGATGCAAAGGCTTTGGAATATGTCACTTCAAACGGATTAAAGGACAGATTAAATGAATTTTTGAAAAAGCCTATGCACTGTCCACATGGAAATGAAATATACGAAAATCATCCTGAGACTGATAAAGTAAAAAAACTTTCGGAGGTATCAAAGGGTATTTTATGTCGCCTTCATAAAGTTGAAGATGACAGAGATTTGATTGAGTATCTGGAAGAAAAAAAGATTGCTATAGGTGATGAATTTGTAGTAAAGGATATTGATGATTTTGACAGTTCTATACTTGTAAGCTCTGCAACTGAGGATAAGCATATTGCGGGGAAAGCGGCTGTAAGGATGATGGTCGAAATTGTTTGATATCGCTAACAGGTCGTATAAAAACGGAGCTGCAGCTTTTGTCGCAGCTCCGTTAAAATTTTATAAAATATTTAAAGTACTAGTCTGCCTTAGGTCCTGCAGCTACTAAAGCTTTGCCGGCCTCGTTTGTAGTATATTTCTGGAAGTTCTTTGCAAATCTTGAAGCAAGATCCTTTGCCTTGATTTCCCAATCATTAACATTTGCGTATGTATCTCTCGGGTCAAGAATCTTTGAATCAACGCCCTCAAGCTCTGTAGGAACCTCAAAATCAAAGTATGGAATCTTCTTTGTAGGAGCGTTCTTGATAGCACCGCTAAGAATTCCGTCGATGATACCGCGAGTATCCTTGATAGAGATTCTCTTTCCTGTTCCGTTCCATCCTGTGTTTACAAGATATGCCTTTGAACCGTTCTTTGTCATCTTCTTTACAAGCTCCTCGGCATACTTTGTAGGGTGAAGCTCAAGGAATGCCTGTCCGAAGCAAGCTGAGAATGTAGGTGTAGGCTCTGTAATACCGCGCTCCGTACCTGCAAGCTTAGCAGTAAATCCGCTGAGGAAGTAGTACTGAGTCTGCTCAGGTGTGAGGATTGATACAGGAGGAAGTACTCCGAACGCATCAGCTGAAAGGAAGATTACATTCTCTGCAGCAGGTCCGTGAGATATAGGCTTAACGATATTCTCGATATGGTCTATAGGATATGAAACTCTGGTGTTCTCTGTCTTGCTGCCGTCTTTAAAGTCTACCTTACCGTTCTCATCAAGAGTAACATTCTCTAAAAGAGCGTCTCTTCTGATAGCGTTGTAGATATCAGGCTCAGACTCCTTGTCAAGGTTGATAACCTTTGCATAGCAACCGCCCTCGTAGTTGAATACACCGTTGTCATCCCAACCGTGCTCATCATCACCGATAAGAAGTCTCTTAGGATCTGTTGAAAGAGTTGTCTTTCCTGTTCCTGAAAGTCCGAAGAATATAGCTGTATGCTCACCGTTCTTGTCTGTATTTGCAGAGCAGTGCATTGAAGCGATACCCTTAAGAGGGAGATAGTAGTTCATCATTGAGAACATACCCTTCTTCATCTCGCCGCCGTACCATGTGTTGAGGATAACCTGCTCACGGCTTGTGATGTTGAAAGCAACAGCTGTCTCGGAGTTAAGTCCAAGCTCTTTGTAGTTGGCTACCTTTGCCTTTGAAGCATTGTATACAACAAAGTCAGGCTTGAAGTTCTCAAGTTCTTCCTTACTCGGCTTGATAAACATATTTGTAACGAAATGTGCCTGCCAAGCAACTTCCACGATGAAACGAACCGCCATTCTTGTATCTTTGTTTGCTCCGCAGAAAGCATCTACAACATAAAGCTTCTTGTTTGAAAGCTCGTTCTTTGCAAGATCCTTTAAAACAGCCCATGAAGACTCTGAGAGCGGATGGTTGTCGTTAGGATATTCCTTTGTAGTCCACCAAACAGTGTCCTTTGAGTTCTCATCCATTACTATAAATTTATCTTTAGGTGAACGACCTGTGTATATACCTGTCAATACATTAACTGCACCGAGCTCACTTACCTGTCCTTTTTCGTAGCCTGACAATGAAGAATCTGTCTCGGCTGCAAATAATTCATCATAAGACGGATTGTGTACTATCTCTGTAGTGCCTGTGATGCCATATTGTGTTAAATCAATATTTGCCATAATAATCCTCTTTTCTATAATTTTGATATTACAATGTTTTAAATCCTTATAAACATTGAGATCATCTGCTTAGAGCAATGCCAAGCAATATCTTTTAATAAAGCTATGCACTCTTTAAAGTACAATTGACCTTATTAGAATATACATAACAATCTGCAAAAAAGCAATAATATTTTGAAGTTTGTTAAAAAAATGCTTATCAGATTTTTGCCATCTGTGAGATGGCATTCTCTCTTACCAAAATCTTAAAATGCTCTTTATAATAGTCGTCACTGAAAGAAGTGGCGGAAAGTTTGTTGCCGTACTCGGAGAGAATATTTGCGGCGGCTGAAAAATCCTTTTTGTTGTCATTCTTTTTTAGGACCAATATAAATTTATTATTGGTTTCATCCTTATATAAAGTGTTTTCGCCGGAGTAGCTTCCTACAGCCTTTGCGGCTGTGATAAATTCATCCAGACTGTCAAATGAGAATGCTCTTAAATAAGATTCGCTCACAGCGTTTAGAGAGTTTTGCGAATCGTTTAATTCAATAGCGCCTTCAAGCAGGTTGTCAAGTCTTATATCAAGTGTGGACAGTATATCATCCGATATGGCAGGTGCAAACTTTGCAAATCTGGTATCCAGTTCATCAGGGTCGTCAACCTTTGTAATATATATGACAATGTTTTCTCCGGACATCGGAACCGCTTCTATCATAAGAGGAGTGTCGTCCGTATCAAATCCCACTTCATAAGAAGCTTTATGTAACATCTCTCGAAACAGTGCCTTTGCGTTGTCACTTCCGTATGCCAGCTCCAGTACATTTAAATTTCTGTTTTGTAAGTCAATACTTGACAGTGTGCATCTTATCTGATTAGTACTAATCCTTTCAATTCTCAAGGTATCACCTCCTTTGGATGTAATTATATTTTAATACATTTAGCAATTATGTAAAGTATGATAAATGCCTACCGGATATCGGTAGGCACAAAAAAAGCAGGTGATGGGAATCGAACCCACGTATTCAGCTTGGAAGGCTGATGTTCTACCATTGAACCACACCTGCAAAATCAAGTGAGCCTGAAGGGATTCGAACCCCCGACCCTCGGCTTAGAAGGCCGATGCTCTATCCAGCTGAGCTACAGACTCATATATTTTGTTTTTAGAAAACAAATCGGGGTGACAGGATTCGAACCTGCGACCCCCTGGTCCCAAACCAGGTACTCTAGCCAAACTGAGCCACACCCCGTCGATTCATTTACTCAATCGCGTCTCTCAGACACATACAGCATTATACCGAAGCATTATTGCAATGTCAAGCATCTTTTTGAAAATTTTAAAAAAGTTTTGTCTCCAAAAAATAATCACGGGAAGGCCTTATTTTAAAAGGCTTTCCCGAGTTATCATTTATTTAAAATATTCATGACCTCCATAAGAAAACAAATAAGTCAACGATGAATCAAACCATCCGACTGCATGGTCCGTAGAATAAGCTCTGTCCATAAAGTAAAGTGCACCCCTTGAGTAATCCTCTCCCATCAAAGCATTGTTTACACCCTTGATAGTGGCCTCACTTACTTTAACCTTGAAAAATCGCTTATCCCTGATAGGCGAAAACTGACCCTTACTGAAAATAACATCAGTAATTGTGTTCTCAAAATGACTTGACCGAACCCTGTTGATAACCACATTGGCTACAATGGTTCTGCCGTAAACATCATTATCACCTACCTCAGCTTCTACAATTCTTAGCAGATTATTGTAATCCTCAACTGTAAGAGAAGGTAAATCTAACGCCTTTCTTCTTTCCTCCAGAAGCCTTTCCATTTTTTCATTTCCAGTCTCCTTTTGAACGATTCTGGGCAAATCTATATTCTCTTCCTCAGCAGTTGTATCTTCTAATCCGGCATTATCCAAAACGTCTCCGGTCGCGGCTTTGTCCTCGTCGTCATCCTGACTTTCATCAGATGAATTGATTACATCAGCACTGACCGCATTCTTTCCGCTTCCTGCAAATCCGTTACTTGAAAATGCAACGACACTTATTATAGCACCTCCTATAGTGAGCAACGCCATGTGTCTATACATCCTCTTTGTGATTCTCATGGGTATTGCTATGATCTTACCACAAATAGATTTAAGAAACGATGTAATTCTTGGCATAAAATCTCTCCTTTAATACAATCGCTAATTTTCTGAATTATAGTGATTGTAAAAGGAAATGTCAATAATGTCATAAATATGTCATATTTCCGTAAGTATTGCTTAATATATTTTATTTTCCTAAAATAATACCAAAACTGTATACTATATCATAGATTTATTGGTTGAAATCTGCATTCAGCCACTTTATAGCGTACTCGGCATAGAGTGCCGCACCTATATCAAGTGCATTCTCATCAATATCAAAGCCTTCATTGTGAATCTGAATCAAGGTATTAGGCTTATCCTCATTAGATGTACCAAGATATGCGTATGCTCCCGGTACTTCAAGTATAAACTCGGCAAAATTGTCACCGCCAAGCGATATAGGCCTTGTCTTTATAGCCTCATCACCTAAGATATCTCTTACAACTTCTCTTACTTCTTCACTTGCTCTCTCATCATTTATCAATGCTGATGTATAATCTGTCCAAATAACCTTAGCACTTCCGCCATAAATTTCCGCAATATTTTGTGCCGTCTTCGTTATCTTATCTCTTACATCCTGCCTTGTTTTGGCTGATGTAGTCCTTGTTGTACCCTCTATTACACCGCTGCCTGAAACTATATTGTAAGAGGTTCCGGAATTCAATATTCCTATACCTATTACTACAGGATCTATAGGAGATGTTGTCCTTGTAACAAGTGCCTGAAGTGCCACCACCGTCTGTGCCGCAATATAGAGTGCGTCTATACCCAGCTGCGGTGTGGATACATGAGTAGCCTTGCCCTCTATCTCTATTCGAAAGTGGTCTACCGCAGCATTGTTTATAGCTGTTGTAACACCTACCTGACCGCATCTTAGATCCGGAGCCACATGGAGTCCGAATATTCTTTCAACTCCCTTTACTTCACCGTTTTTTATCATCTCCTGTGCGCCTGCACCTATCTCTTCGCCCGGCTGGAATATAAGCTTTACCGTACCGGCAAACTTGTCTTTATTATTTGCAAGTACTATTGCCGCTCCAAGTAATGACGCGTTATGTAAATCATGTCCGCAGGCGTGCATAACACCTTTATTCTCGGAGCAATATGCTCTGTCATCTCTTTCAAGTATAGGGAGTGCATCTATATCCGCTCTGAGTGCAACCACTCTGTCCCTCGATTCTCTGGTACTGTTTTGATGACCGACATTACTTTCAGATTCGTCAGCTCCCGTATTCTTTGCAGGCTGTGAGGCCGCCTCTCCTCTTATAAAGCCTACCACTCCGGTTCCTGCACTTCTGTAGTGCTCTATACCAAGCTTATCAAGCTCTTCTTCTATCCTTGTGGCGGTACGATACTCTTTCATACTCAGTTCAGGATGAAGATGAAAATCTCTTCTGAGTTCCACCAATTTTTCATGTATTTTCTTTACTTCATTTAATATATCCATAATGCCCTCTTTATTTTATCCTTTATTCCTACTCACTTAATAGGTTTTATCTTATAGTATCACTTTTAAAATTTTCGGTCAAGATATAGACTGAAATTTTAAAGGCCGTACTCACAACCTGTGAATACAGCCTCTATACATCTTTATTTAATTTTTGTAAGCTTTCCGCTCAGTACAAATCTTGCATCGTCAAATTCGTAGCTGCAAGTCGACAGTGTAAAAATCTTATCGCCATACTTAGGCTCTATATCCGATTTGAAAGCGGATAAGTTTTTCTGATTCTTTACCCAGTTATCAAACTCCTCACTGTCACTAAAGTCAAGCTGCCACGCGTCTTCCTCCACATTTGAAACATGACCTGCAAAAAAGTCAATCCGATAAACCGCATCTTCAGTTATCAAATAACCTTCCTTGTGGCTGTCAAAGAAATCCTGCTTCTTATATCCTTTAAGTGCCGCAAACATACTTCCGTTCTTCATATGATGTCCATATATTATATTATGGACATCACTCAGGTCGACAGGATTTCTGGTATCCAAAAATATCGAACCTGCCGGATTCTCGGTTCTATCCACCATATGGTCAAGGTAGTATTCATTGTCTGTAGTATGCACTATCGGATAGTTTATCTTGGTATCGGGCAAATATATCCAACCCATGACATCACTGTTTACTTCTTTCAATCCCTTAAAGTCCACATCAGGATACGGCTTTTCTTCAGCCGTAGTCTCTTCTTGTAGTGCACTTGTAGTGGCGGTTGTCTGCTCTATGGTATACTTATCAATCTCTTTGTAGGTATCCACACCCTTTTTATATTCACTTTGTATTTTTATTATATTGAATGCGGCATACAATGCTATTGCCAAAAACACAAAGCAAAGTACTGTTCGTATCTTATCTCTCAAGTTTTTCTCCTGCCTATAATACTTACAATCCGAGTTTCAAGTCGCTTACAGCCCTGCTGCACACAAACTTTAATATGAAACCTTAAGTATCACAAATTTTTATAAAGTATATCACAGATGCAAAAACTATCAAGTATATTTACATTTCCAACTTGTAACTCATACCGCAGATGTTTATAATATCGCCTTTATTCAGCTTTGTATTCTCTTCATTTTCAAGCTTCTTACCGTTTATATATGTCCCGTTTCTTGAGTTTAAGTCTACGGCATACAGTAAACCCTTATTTTCAAAGAATTTCAGATGTATCCTGCTCACTCCCTCCACATCAAGTACATAGTCACATATCCTGTCCTGCTTACCTATGATAAACGGCAGATAAGAGATTTCTATATCCTCTTTGCCGTTAATGCTTCTTAATACTCTGCCTGAACTGTTTAACTTTATATCTGTTAAAAGTACCGTATTTGAAATCTCCTCATCTCTAACTTCAAATACGCTCTTTTCTTCATTCAGGCAGGCGGCGCTCACACTCGGTTCATACCCGTCAAATACTTTTTCCAAAAACTCCTCTTCCTCGGTTTGTTCCTTTGCCTTATTTCCTTTGAAAATACCTCCGAAAATATTGAACTGCTTTTTCTTTTTATCGCGACATTCTATAGGATTTTCCGTCTCGGTTTCATAGGTAACCACAGGTTCATATCTCTTTACCTCTGTTTGCACATTACCTTCCAAAAGTTCTTCCAAATCATTTATAACAAAATCCCTTTTCTGACATTCCTTTAACATTCCATATACCGTTATCAGACAATCTTTGTCTTCTTTATTTATATTGTCCAATATACTTTCCAAAAGTAATTTCATCTCTTCCTTATTGTTCTCACTTCTTGGAATATATAAAAATGAATATTTTTTAAGATCCAAATCGGTAAATATATACTCGGGGTCAAGTACCACCGAAGAGGCTTCCAATAAAAACTCTTCCAACGCCTTTGTAGCGGATATTATATCAATGATAAAATCTTTTATCTCATCCGTATTCATAGTTCTTACTTCAAGCACCCTTGAAAGAGGTTGAAGTGAGCTTATATCATAGCCAAGTTCAAGTCGACCGTTTAATCTCTTTATATTCGGCTTTAAAAAACCTTTAATCTCATTATGCTCTATCATGCCAAGCTCAAATGCATATTTACTTTTCAGCTCAATCAAAAACTTTTCTTCCGGTTCAAATATAAGCAGGTTACTCTTTAGGTTCCTTAGATAATTGACCTTTAAGTCTTTCATATATCCCCTCCAATGCGGTAGTGGCTCTTATATATCCTTCAGGATTATACACGCTCACTCTAATACTTTTCTCACCCGACTCTGCGTCAATAAAAAATTTCTTTTCCTCAATCCTTACAGCTTCCTTTTCTTTTAAGTTTATCAAACTCTTAAGTCTCTCTTTGTCATAACCCATATCTTTCTCATCATGTGAGAGTCTTTCTAAAAGCAGGTGCAGTTCCACATTGTCTACAACCTGATTATGCTTGTCTATACCGTATCCGATTATAAAGGCTATCCCCAAAAACACGAAAAATATAATATAGGTCATCTCTATTGTAAAACTTCCTCTAAGACTTTCTTTCATACGCAAAACCACAGGATACAATTTGCCGCGGTTATAAACGGAAGCATTGCCACCCTTATACCCTTTATCCTTCTTCTTTTCATCATACAGTACATACAAAGAATAAGCGCATATATAGAAACAATGAACACTGAGATAAAAAACAGCAGCAAATTTTTCTTTAACCCCAATATGGCTCCGCTTCCTATAAAGACAAATGCATCTCCCTCGCCTAAAATATTTATTTTACCAAGCGGCAGCAATATCGCTCCGCTTAAAATACCTAAAATCACAGACTTATAATCTATACTTATACCGCAAAAAACTTTATAAAGCATAAGCATTGCTATGGCCAGATAGAATATAACTATACCGACCGTATATATTTCTTTTTTTCCGATATCCTGAAAGCAAAATATTATAAGTGACGTTATCAAAATTATTCTTTCTGCAAACAAAATATTCAATGACCACCTCCACAGTATGAACAGGCTCCCAGATGCTCCACATCCGACAACTTTACTCTCTGAACATACGCCGTTATCGCACTGCAATGCGGGTCCGAGTGATACCTTGTACCTGAAGGCATAATATATACCGTTCCTCCCGCTCTATTGCCGCATCTCTCACACGGATGGTACTTGCCTCCGTTTTCATTTCTTAGACTGTCTATGTCTGAAAGCGGCACGGGTCTTAGGTCATTGTAAAGATAGTGACACCTCGGATTTAGGTGATACCTTGTGGGATTTTTTCCTATGTACACATACTTTTCATCAACGGTATTTTCGCTTCCTCCCTTGCCGCCGTCCGCTCCTATCCACGCTCTTCTTGTAGCCACCACACTCCTATCTATACCGTTTTTTCCGAATATCCCTATAGGCAGCGAATATTTATAATCAATGCGTATACATACAGTCTCACCGTCAGCCATACAGGATGAAAACAGCCCGTTTATATTTCTCATATTCTTATCCGCAATCTCAGTATTTATCTTTGATACCGCAAAGGCGCCTATAGCACCTCCCGATATTACTCCCTTTATACCCTCCATTGCACTCCGGTCATAGTTTTCACCGTTTTCCTCTCTTTTATCTGTACTCAGTCTGTTATAGGTATAGGCATACTGGCAGGTATCCTTACATACGGCTTCTGCAATACCCATGACTTTTCTGTCGGTATTCATCATATCAAAAGGCATTAAAAGTATTGCCATGGCTATTATAAAAAGACTGAAACACAGGGCGGCTTCAACACTGAGAGAGGCTTTGTGCGTCCTCTTATACCTGCATGCTTGGAGAGCTTTCATTTTTTTGATTTTTAATTTTTTAATTTCTTTGGTATAAATTTCTTTGTTTTCAAAATCACTATAAGAGGACATACAAAACCTCCCTTCAATATATTTTTTCCACCCTTACTTCCATACTGTAGCCCGAGCTTAAACCGCTAAACTCTTTTGAAAATAATGATATTTCACTAAAAAGCCTCCCGGCACCGCAGGATATATTCGCATCTACACCGTATACCATATCCTTTATAAGAAAATCTTTTTGATTAACTCCGATATCAAGCTGCATTATATCCATCATCCTGAAATTTCTCTTTACAGGGTCTTCGATATATAGAAGCATCTTAAGATACCCCTCATAGCTTATACCTCTCTTAAAGTCATCACTGTTTCCGAGGTCTTTGCTGCTCAACACATCAAATATGGAATCAAGGTCGGTGTGCCAGTCTTCACCGCTCTTTATTATGGGTACTCTGCCTCCCGACAACAAACCCTTTATATCTATTGCCGACTCCACCAGTGCCCAAACGGCTATTATAAGGAATTTTACAATAAAGGTTATCTGCGGAAGACAGAGTGCGCCGCTTATTGCCGCCGCCAGCTGTGTAGCAAGTTGCACCTTATCCGGATCTCTTATTATATGCATATAGTTGAGTCCTTCTCTGATTGCAAGCAACTTAAGCACCGCACTTTCAAGATTTGCCCTGTCAGTGCTTGCACCGTTTAATATATACTCAAGCTCATAAGAAAGCGGCGTATTTATATCATCTGTAAAATCTGCAAAGTACTTACCCATATACTCATCTATCAAGAGCCTTTCAGCAAGATTTCTGCCTGTGTATCCGCCTGTAGTCGCATTTGACGGCAGACTGAGTGCGTTTATACTCTTACCGGAAACAGTCCTGTTTGAAGGAATCACCAGTGAAAACACACCGTTTGAAATCATCTCCTTCAGCTGCTTTAACTTATCTTCCTTATCCTCATCGGCTATACCGTGTTTACAGCTTAATTTCATTTCACCGAGTGAATATACATCATCACTTACTCTGCTCCAGCCGTCACTGATTTCGCTGCTGTAATCGCCCTCATCATCTTCACTTGCCTCATCAATTGTACTTTGCAGACTGTCTATATCAGATTCAAGATTATCAAGTTCCATTATTATACTTTCACTTTGTGAAGACAATGCGGTTACCTCAAGTCTTCTTTCACTGTCTTTGTCCACATAGTCTTTAAACTTTTCTATTTCACCCTCTATATATGCCTTATTGCTCTCCGAGAGTTTATCAAGGTTTGATGAGTTTTTAGCTTCTATTTCCCTCAACTTTGCCGACATCTTATCGGCTTTCTTCTCATATTTTTTTACAAGCTCAGGAACCTTTTTTAACTTCTTTTTCAGATTGTCACTTAATCTTTTAAGCTCACCAAGGTTCTTATTATCAAGTGCCTCCCTCATCTTAAGCTTTATCTTTTCCTGTGCTTCAATATTTTCAGAAAGCCGCTTCAATGCCTTTTCCACATCTATAGCTTCTCTTGAACTGAGTCCGTAGTCCGAGGTAATCTTTTCCATGCTCTTTGCATCCTCAATATCCTTCCACAATTTGTCGGGAGACCCGTCAAATACGGATTCAAAAGTGCCAAGCTTCATATAGTCAACAATTTCCTGCTCAAGATACATTCCGCCTTTGTCATTTAATGATATTTTCTTATTCAGACTTACCGTGGGGTTTTGAATCCTGTACATTCCGCAATTTTTCACATAGGGCTTCATATACTCACACATCAAATCACCGATATTTTCATCGTTCTCACTTTCAAAAGCAAATATCCTGTAATTATCCCACATCGCCCTGTGGTATCTGCTAAACAGCGAATCTATTGCCGAATCTCCTGCAGTTTGTAAATAAAGTCTTGCACTTGAAGTTCTGGCGGATTCCAAAAGTGCACATATAAGTGCGGCAATACAGACAAATATCAAGGCTATAAAGACGGTAACGGAACCTCTTTTTTTCAAGTATATACCTCTTTTGACTTCTTATTGATTTCCTTGAAAATATTGTTTAGAAGCTTACCTATATTGCCTTTGAATATAAGTACCAAACCGATAAGTACAACAAGCACAAGTACTATCTCTATAACCCCGACTCCGTCCTCATTTTCAAAAAACTCCTTCCAAAATTCCGACATACTCCCTCCTTTTTTACTTCTCCACATTCCGAACATTTTCTCAATAAAATATCAACAATGCCGGAACAATTATCATCATCATCACTATAAGTAACATCATAAAAAGCGGTAAGAGTAACTTGGTATTCAGCTCTTCTCCCTCTCTTTTGGCAAGGTTCAACCTCTCCTCCCAGGCACTCTGTGATTCCATTCCAAGTAAAGTGCTTAATGTGGATATTCCGCTTTTTCTGTTTTGCTCAAGCAGTGACGCCAACTTCATGTACTGCCTCAAAAGACAGCTTCTGCCGAACTCCTTGTACACAACATTTTCCTGTGTACCTGTTTTCAGCCTTGCAAGAGATTTTGCCATCTCTTCATATGCATACCTTTTTTCCTTGTTCTCACTCTCATAATCCTTCACTATCCCTTCCCATGACTGTCTGACAGAAAGACCTGCACCTATAAATACAATAAGTTTTGATACTATATCGGGATAGTCTTTTAACAATTCTCTCTTTTTCTTTTCAAGCTTTTGCCTGTCATTATTCTTTTCTCTCAGATACAAAAGTATTGCTACAATTATCCCCATTATCCAAATAAGGTGAAAATTCATACCGTCTTCAAGGTGATATACCAATTTCTTTCCTTCAAAGCTTTCAGGAAGGTAAAATCCCGACTCACCTACACTTTTTTTATCTGCGACCGATAGATAGTCCTTAAATCTTTTTATAAGACTTTCATCTGCAGTAAACGGCTTAGGCATTACCCTTGCCGGTATGACATAACTTTCTTCGTAACTTTCATAACTGAGAGTAACACCGATATCTATATCCACGCTCTCACTAAGGTTCTCATTGTCCACATTTCCCTGTATATCAATGATATCGCCGTCTCCAAAATCCCACTTTACGCTAAGTCCAAAATCACTTAACTCGCTTACAGGATTCAAATCGGTGGTGATATTTTGCAGTGAAGTATTCTTTCCCGGAAGTATCTTAAGTATTTCATCCATACCCTTTTTCATGGCTTCCTTTGCTTCCTCATTTGAATAAACACGCTTTGATACGGGTATCTCTATCTTTTGTGAACCTTCAAGTAAACCTTCCACCTCTATTTTTACTTCGGTATCATCCTCATCCACATAGGGTCTTTGTATATAATTGGACGCTTTAGCATTGTTTAAAAATATTGAACAAACAATAAACAAAATAAAACCCGCCATGACTATAAGCCAATACTTTAATTTATCCGAAAAGATTTGTTTTAGATATTTTTTCATCCGCTACACCTCTATATTTAAAAGTCTTTTTGATATATAGATTGCAAGCAGATACACCGCCAACCCGAAACTCATGCATACTCTTCCGATTATTGTCGTGTACATGATATTAAAAAATCCCGGTGAGCTGAAATCAATATATAATACGATAAGTAACGGAAATATATTCATCACCTTCTGTTCAAATCTTTTTGCGGCGGTCATAGTTATTATCTCTTCTTTTATCCTTACCTTATCGCCTATCACACCTACAGTATGAGCAATGATACTTTCAAGTTCTCCTCCGCTTCTTTTTGCGATTCTAAGCACCTTTGCAAAGCTTCTTATATCCTCACAACGACTTCTGTAAGCCAAATCGTCAAAGGCCCTCTCCACGCTTATATTCATATATATAAGCTGACATATATATTCAAACTCCTTTATAATCAGGTTATCTTTTTCATATAAAAGCCTAAGCTCCACCAATGATTCTTTTACCGAATTTTCAAGTGAGTATCCTGCATTTAAAAGGGATGAGAGTATCATTATCGCCTCTTTAAACTCGGTCAAAAGCCTTCTTTTCCTTGCTGTAATCAAATCTTTTTTCTTTATTTTGGGATATAAAAAGCAAAAAGGCAGCAGCACCAAAAACATTATTATACTTTTATAAAATATATAAGAAATTAAACTCAACATTAAAGCCGCATAGAAGCTGTATTTCATCCATTCCGCAAATGTGAAACTGTAGCTGTCATAGTCTGTAGCCTGTTGCGAGCAGTTTTTGTTTGTCTTTAAGTTCTCCGACCTTTTTATGGATTTTTTCTTCCATATCATACTCATACAGCTTGTTAAGTCCAATCTCACCATTTTCATACGGTAAAACCTCCAAAATCTCAAGCATCTTTCTCTCGCCCTCTCTGAGTCTGCCCAGGTGAATCATGATATCTATGGCACTTGCTATCTGTGATCTTATGGCGGCAAGCGGAAGTTCGGCACCGCTTAATACCATAGTCTCAAGTCTTGAAAGCATATCTTTGGCACTGTTTCCATGTCCTGTACTCAGTGAACCGTCATGCCCCGTATTCATAGCCTGAAGCATATCAAGGGCTTCTTTTCCTCTTACCTCACCGACTATTATCCTGTCGGGGTTCATTCTGAGCGAAGCTCTTATAAGGTCTCCGATACCGATACTTTTATCACCGTTTAATGCGGCATTCTTAGTCTCAAGCCTCACAATATTTTTTATATGCATCAGCTGCAGTTCCGCAGAGTCTTCTATAGTGATCACCCTTTCGCTCTTAGGTATATAGCTTGAGAGTGCATTCAAAAATGTAGTCTTACCCGAATTGGTTCCGCCTGAAATAAAGATATTGTAGCCGGCACATACCAAAACTTCCAAAAACTTTGCACATTCCTCAGATAAAGTCCCGTATGAAATCATCCTTTCCATACTTATAACTTCAGGGAATTTTCTGATGGTGATTATAGGGCCGTCAAGCGATATCGGCGGCAATACTATATGCACTCTTGAACCGTCCTCCAGTCTGGCATCCGCAATAGGTGATGAAACATTGACCACTCTGTTTACCTTACTTACAATCTGCTGTATCATATCTTCAAGTACTTCATTGTTTGCAAAGCACTTGTCCCATTTTTCCACTTTTCCACATTTTTCTACGAAGATATCATCTTTTCCGTTCACCATTATCTCAGTGATATCCTTTGCATCCAACAGCTCCTGTAAAATATCCAGTCTTCGAAACGAGTCAAACAGTGCGTTTCTGATATTCATTTTTTCTTCAAGCGGGATATAAAAAGAATGTTCCTTATGTAGTATCTCTTTATCTATTATCTCATACAGTTCGTTATCATCTATATTCCTAAGATCTGAAAGCTTATCTCTTATTTCTTTTTTCAACTGCTCATAGATACTCTCATTCGACTCCGGATCTTCGGATTTTACCACCTGTATTCTAAGTTCTTCCTCCTCTATTACTTTTCTGTTTAACAAAAGCACCTCCACAATATAAAGCCTGCCAAAAAATAAGGCGCCATAGGCATCATATGCTTATCTCTTAATCCGTATTCACCGTATTTTTCAAGCCGTCCGCAGGCAAGTACTCTTATACAGTAGCTAACGAGCATATTAAACCTTTTGACAAGTTGTGCACTGAAAATAAGATAGACAAGTGCTCCTGCTCCTGCAAATATAAGTGCAATCACGCTCATATTGATGCCCTCATATACTCCCAAAAAGCCTATAATCAAAGAGAATAACTTCACGTCTCCGGCACCGAAAAACTTTAGTCTGTAAAGAGCGGAAAAAATGACAAGTGAAATACAAAATCTTATCAAGAAATCTGAATGTAAAATAAAAATACCTGATACAAAATATATCAAAACCAAAACATTCGGTATACGTCTCCAAAATATATCTGTAATTGTTGCGACTAAGAGCAGGCTTCCCACAATATAATAAACCATATCACGCCCCGTCAACCAAACTTGAAATTTGTGAGAAAAACTCATGTCTTTTTAATCTGTTAAAATTGAATATATCATCTGAAATACTCTCCCCCGGCGACTTTATCTCACGAAGCTTATGGATGACTTCGGCATACCCGTTTCTACCCAAAAGAGCTTTAAAATCAGCCACCTTTTTTCTTTCTACTCCGCCGCTCTCTCCGATGACGGGGCAAAAAATCTGCTCACACATATCAAGTATCTGCATTGACCTGCGTCCGATACTTCCGAAATCCAGCACAATCGTTTCAAAAAAATTTGCCGAAAGAATATCATTCATAAATTTTGTCAACTCATTGTCGGAAAGATAAAAAAGATCCTCATTGTATCTGGCAGGTAAAATGATATTAAGATCCTCCACCCGACTTATACATTCTCCAAGCTTTGCAAAGTCCAGATCTCCCGTCTTGTATTCATAGAATATATCAGACAAGTCTTTACTGTTTTCCTTTCTGAGTACCGAAAACACGGAGTCGTACTCATCAAATGAAATAAGTATGGAGCTTGTATTTGTAGAACAAAAATAGGAATGAATTGCCACAGAAAGGCTTGATCTTCCGCACCGATTTATCGGTGAGTAAACGCCGTAGACTTTTGTATTGTTGTGAACTGTAGTAAGCCCGAATGAATCATTCCTTGAAAAAAAGCCCAGTAATTCATCAACTATAGTATGTACACCACAGAATTTAAAAATTGAACAGAACAGCTTTGTCAAATCACTGTATTTTGATTCCACCATCGCGTCATCCGACAAAAGGATAACCGGAAGTCCGGTGTCTATGCACTCGTCTACATCGTCAATATCCGTGATAAATGCCACCACATCCATCAAAGAAGTATCGCTTTTGTACATGTGGAATGATGAGTAGGCGACCGCCTTGAACGGAATCCTGTCCTCCTTGGACAAAAAATCAGATAACTTTAAGGCAAAGCGTATATCCGTATCAATCACCGCTATAATATGCCTCATAAAACTCCTATAGAATTATTTAAAGAAAGGTCCCCAAAAACACAAACTTATATGTGTTCTAATCTCTAGGACTTCATCATAATAAAAAAGAGCATAAAAGTCAATGCTCTTTCTTATATTTATTATATGCTTTTTGTACAAACTTACTTGTAAGTTTTGTAAAAAAAATTATTTTGTTCTTGGAATCTGCTCCACATCGTAGCTTCTGTTGTTTAATTTGTCTTTAATCTCCTTAGGCAGTGTGGACTTTCCTATACTTGACATGGCAAGTTCCACTACGGCCTTTGCATATTCCTTTTTGTCACTTTCAATAGTTCCAAGCAACTTACCTTCAGCAATAGCGTCCAAAGCTTCCTTCGTACCGTCTATTCCTACAGCCTTTATTCCGGTTATATTGCCCTCTCTGTCTATAGCATCTATAGCTCCAAGTGCCATATCGTCATTGTTTGAGATGACAAGGTCGATATTTTTGTACTCCTTCAGCCACTCCTCCATAAGTGCGGAGCCTTGGGCCCTCTCCCAGTTTCCTATAGCTCCGTTTAACTTATTTATCGGAATATTGTTCTCCTGTAAGGTCTTTATCACCCACTCGGTTCTAACCAGTGAATCCTGGTGACTCGGCTCTCCTTCAAGAAGCACATAGTTTATCACACCGTCTCCGTCAATATCTATGCTGTGCGGATTTTTATTGTAGGCATCTATTATTATCCTTGCCTGCTCAATACCTGCCGACTTCGGTCCTGCCCCGACATAATAGATATTATCGGCTCTGTTCAAATCGTCGTCTACAGGCTTTCTGTTAAAGAATACTATCGGAATGCCTGCACCTACAGCTGTCTCAATCATATTTGAAGCCGCAAACCTGTCCACCACATTTATCAAAAGCACATCATAGTTGAGTGAGACAAATCTCTCCACCTGATGATTCTGTGTATTTTGATTGTCCTTGGCATCCACCACTTCAAGATTTATCTTGACATCATGTTCCTTCTCATACTCCTTTACATACTCTTCAATCTCCTGTCTGACATTTGAAATAAATGTATCGTCAAACCTGTAAAGACAAAGTCCCAACTTTATAACATTTTTCTTGGGCGACTTAGTGCAACCGGTCATAAAAGCAGTGCTTATCACAACGCTTACAATTAAAACCAATGCAATAATAATATTATATTTCCTCTTCATTTTACTCCCATATTCTTACTCTACAGGAAAAAGCTGTTTTACTATATCTTCATCCTTCAAACTTTCCTTATCAAGCAATATATTTTTCATATCGATATTTGACGTATAGCCTGTCTTTTTAAGGTCCGCCATCAGCATCTCTACAGCCAAATATCCCTCATCATACTCATTCAATGTGGAAAGCGCATCAATATTTCCGTCATCCAGCTTATTTACAAACAATGTGGTTGCTCCGATACAATAAAATCCTTTTATATGCTCATTGTATACACTGCTTCCGCCAAGTATTTTACAAAGATTGTCACTGCTATGTTTATCAAGTGAGAATATATAGGCACTCTTTTTGCTGTGTACCAAGTCCTCAATCGCAGTACGAAACTCCTTCTCATCTCCCTCTATAAATACGAAAGGTTCATCCTTTGACTTTAAAAACTCTATTTCAGGGTTCACACCTGCAGGCTTGGTACTGTTATAAAATACATAAATCGGAGAAACACCGTCATAGCTGTTTTCAAATTTATTGTAAAGTCCTGTAATCATACCCACATAGTCAATATTTATAGTTCTTTTGGATGTGGCTATATTTGCACTTGAACCGACAAACTTCTTTGTATCAAAGATATCCGCATCCTTTGACTTTATTACCACCGTAGGTACCTTTGTCATGGCAAGTTTCAAATCATCTTTTGCAAGCACTATTATACCGTCTGTACCGTTATCTTCTTCAGACTCTATCAGCTCTTTTTGATTTGCACTTCCTATTGTGCGCAGGTTTATATCAATATTGTATCTCTTGGCGGCATCGTCCACACCTTTTTTCAGATTGGAGTACTCGCTCTCATCCTCACTGTCAAGAATAAGTGAAACCTGATACACCTTAGGCGAGTTTTCTTTAAGTATAAGGTCGGTCTGTGACAGTATAAAGAGTAAAACTATTGAGAGAAACCATGCTGTCCAAACATATATCTTATTTATCTTCATTTTTCTCTCCGTAAACTATGGCAGGCAGGTGAATAGTAATCTTGGTTCCCTCATCAGGCTCGGACTCCACAAACAGTCCGTACTCCGCTCCGAAGTACAGCTTTATTCTCTCATTCACATTCTTGACTCCTATACCCGAACCTCTCTTACTCGGTACAATATCCTTACTTAAAAGTGTAGCTACCACATCCTCGCTCATTCCCAAACCGTTGTCAGTTATTGTAAAATAAAGCTCATCGTTTTCTTTGAACACTCTTACATCTATTTCACCGTCACCGTCCATAAACTCCATACCGTGGTATATTGCATTCTCTACAAGAGGCTGTAACATAAGCTTAAGCGACGAATACTCCGACACATCCTCATCCACTTTGATACTGTATTCAAATCTGTTTTTGAAACGCATACTCTGTATCATAAGATAGTTTCTTACATGCTCCACTTCATCTCTTACAGTGATGATATTTTTGCCCTTGCTCAGTGATATTCTGAAAAACTTTGCAAGTGCACTCACAATACTTACCGCCTTATCGGGCTTCTCATTCTCAATCATCCACACTATTATATCCAAAGTGTTATAAAGGAAATGCGGGTTTATCTGAGACTGCAAAGTATCAAACTCGCTTTTTCTTTTGGCATTGTGTTCCGCCACCAGATCCGACATCAAGACCTTTATCCTGCTTAACATATTCCTTATGGAATTGCCAAGATGCTGCACCTCATACGAGCCGCTCGGCAATATCTCCACATCCAGATTGCCGCTTTCTATCTCTCTTACACTGTTATCAAGACGGCTTATAGGATTTGATATTCTGTTTGAAATATAGGCATTTACCATTGCCAGTAAGAATAAAAACAAGTCCGCCACAAACAGTACAAAGAGTCGAAACTTCATACTGTCCACATTGATTGCGGCGCTTCCTGTTACTCCTACAAGCTTCCAACCTGTATATCCTATAGTCCTTACATTGACTGTGAGCTTCTTTCCGCCTATATTCTCAACACTGATACCGTCTTTTAAACCTGCCGCATACTTGTTGTTTTCCGTAAAGCGCCCCGCATATATCTCGTTTTGCCTCGGATGCCAGATAATATCTCCCTTATCGTTTATCAGATAGATATAGCCACCGTTTCCGAGACTCACATTGGAGAACAGCTCTTCAAAGAACATATAGTTTAAGTTTATAAGCAGCACCGCCTGTGTCGCCTTACCCTCACTTGTCACCTCTACGGCTCTTGACATCGACATCACCCATGAATAGCTGTTTTCATTTTGATCAAACAGATTTCTGATATGCGGCATTGAAAAATAAATATATTCACTCTCCGCCATACTCTTTTTAAAAAAATCTCTTTCAGACACATTGATGCCGTCTTTAAGTCTAAGCGCAGGCATAGACTCTATCAGAGTGCCGTCTCCGGCTATCAAAGCTATATCGTCAATCATATTGTCATTGTTGACATATAGGAGATTCATTCCGTTTTTTATATCGTCATCTGATATATCCGTGTTCTTGATTACATTGTAGTAGATGGAATCCGAAATCTTCATAACATTTCTCAGATATGAATCTATGGACTCACCCACCTGACCTATTATACCTGCATTCTCCTCAATGATTGTTTTATTAAGGCTGTCTGTGAACCTTTGAAACATTATAAGGCTTATCAGCGCTATGGCTACAATAGCCGTCACCGTAAAGTATATAAAGATGGAGCTTCTGATACTAAGGTTTTTATTACTGAACTTTTTTATAACCCTTCTCTTTTTCATATCAGCCTTGCTGTCTGTACTTTGACGGTGATACGCCGTACTTTTTCTTGAATACATAGCTGAAATAGTTCTGGTCGGCATAACCTACTTTTTCCGCTATTATATAGGTCTTTTCATCTGTGGTTTTTAAAAGTTCCACAGCCTTTTGCAGTCTTAAATTGGTAATAAAGTTCACATAGGATATGCCCATTTCCTTTTTAAAATTCGTAGAAAATCTTGCAACGGATACATGAAGATACTTGCAAAGTTTTTCCAATGAAAGCTCTATATCCGCATAGTTTTCTTCAATATAATTTTTTGCCTCGTCAAGCACTTTCTTTGAGGTGGTGACTCTGTCCTCTCTTATCCTGTGTGCTATGTTTATACTGGCCTCAAGCAGCCACTCTCTGAAGCCTCCGGTATCCTTTATCTTATCAAGGAGGTCTATATAGTCTGTAGCCGTCTTTGTAAGTACTGAAAGTTCAAGTCCGTAGTCTTGCACCATACTGATAATAACATTTATTACATTTATCATATATGACTGATACTGACTTGAATGTGCCTTGGACTCCTTAAGCTTTGAGAAAATTTTTTCCACATAGTCGATTATATTCTCATCACTTCCGAACTTAAGTATATTTATATATTCCTTGGCCTCTATATCCTCAAACCTGAGTCGCAGCGCCTCAACAGGTTGCATATCCTTTATATATATGACTTCTCCCGTGCCTACAATACCTCTGTACCCCAGTGCTTCCTTTGCAAGAGTATATGACTGATGCAGCTTTGTAATATCGTCCACACTGATTCCGAGTCCTATAGTCAGATTTACTCCTATTACTCTTATAACATCCTTTATTGCCTCCGAGAGTACGGACATTATATAGTTTTTTGACATCTTATCGGGCAGTCCGACTATGACTGCTATACTTGACTCGGAGTACATTGAAAATACTTCCGCCTGTAACTTGTTTTCAAGATTTTCTATCAAGTTGACCTTTACGGATATCGGAATCAGCTCCTTATTAACTATTGCACTGTCTGTATCGTCTATATGAACGGTAGCCACAATATATTTGCCCACATCTTTCAGATTTATATCATACTCGACAAGTGCATAGTCAATCTCACTCTTGCCGATATTTCCATGTATCAGCCCGTTCAAAAACTGTTCTCTCAGTATGGGAATACTTGCAAGATAACTGCTCTTAAGCTTTTCAATATCTCTTTTTTTGTCCAGCTCATCATCCAGAGTCTTATGTATTTTCCTGAGTATCTCTGTCAGCTCTACTGCGGATACGGGCTTTAATACATATTCTATTACTCCCATCTTTATAGCTTCTTTGGCATAGTCAAAGTCGTCAAAGCCTGAGAATATAATGGACTTTATAAGGGGATATCTTATATTTATCTCTTTTATCAGCTCAAGTCCGTCCATATAGGGCATTCTTATATCTGTAAAGACAAGGTCGGGGTTCAAATTTTCTATCTTTTCAAGTGCCTCCACTCCGTTTTCGGCATCTCCGACCACCAAAAATCCTTCTTCTTCCCAGTTTATCTTCTTTATGATACTCTTTCTGACTTCTTCCTCGTCATCCACAAGCAGTATTTTATAATGCTCCTTCATATCAGAGTTCCAATACTATGGTAAAAGGTCCGTCGTTTTCAAGTGATACCTTCATATCAGCACCGAATACTCCGCATTCGGTATGTATGTCGGACTTCTTTCCAAGGTCCACCATATATTCATAAAGTCTCTTTGCTTCATCAGGTGACCCTGCGCCTATAAAGCTCGGCCTGTTGCCCTCTTTGCAGTTTGCAAGCAGAGTAAACTGTGATACCAAAAGCAGTTCTCCGCCTACATCTCTTAACGATAAATTGGTTTTGCCGTTTTCATCTTCAAATATTCTAAGCTTTACCAATTTGTTAAAGTATTTTTCCACAACCTTTTCATCGTCATCTGCGGCCACTCCGACAAGTACCAAAAGCCCTTTATTTATCTTTCCTACTTCTTTTCCTTCTATCTTTACATCCGCATGGTTTACTCTTTGTATTACTAATTTCATATTCCTCCTAAAATGACCTTATATCATCGTCTTCTTTGTTTATTTCAATGGACATTATCTTTACAAAATATCCTCCGTCACCTACAGGCACTTTTACTCTGTCTCCTTTCTTTTTGCCTACTATGGCCTTACCTATAGGAGACTCTATACTGAGTCTGCCCTCAAGTGAATCACCTCTAATAGATGTGACTATTTTGAATTTCTCACTTTCATCATCGTCTTCAAAGTAAAGTTCCACTTCCTTACCTATTCCGACCTCGTCATCATTTGTCTTATCTTCGTATACATGACAAAACCTGAGCATTCTCTCCAAATAGTTGATTCTGCTTTCATTTTTGTTTTTTTCTCTCTTGGCTGCGTAGTACTCAAAGTTTTCAGATAAGTCGCCCTGTGCTCTTGCTTCCTTCACCGCCTCTATAAGCTGCGGTCTGAGCACCAGCTTTCTCTCTTCAATCTCAGCCTCTATCTTTTTTATATCCTCTTTTGTAAGTGTCTCTGCCATAAACCCATCCGTAATATTTTTCTATAAAACAAAAGAGTAGTAAAAAACTACTCTTTTTTAAAACCCAAAGTGACGGCTTTGCTTATTGACGCCTAGCAGAGCTAGGTGGGTTACCTCACCCTGATATCTGTCTTCTACCTCCAGCAGCCTGACATCCAAACAGAGTTCTTTGGAATCCCATAAATCAAAATGTAGGTTCAAAATTGGCAAAGTTATCGCTCACCCCAGGAATTTTTATCTATACTCAGATTATAATACAAATTATAAATTTTTCAATATATTTGACACTGTATTTTGAATTTTCTTTAAATTATTTGAAACAAAAAGGGCCGGAAGCCATACTTAAAGTATTTCTTCCGACCGTGAAATCATAAATTGATAAATCTTCAGCTTAAATTATGATTTTTTCTTTTTGAAGATACATAATGCGGCCAATGCGCTTGAAATAAGCATCATGAGTCCGTATATAAGGGTCTTATCATCATCCTGTGTCTTCGGAACCGATAAAGCCATTCTTGTAGCAGATATCGAACTCTTAATATCTCTATTCAGATTTCCCTTATCCGGCTGCGGATTCTTATCCTGAGTCTTAGGTTCATTGATAATAATCTGCGGCTTTTCTATCGTGTTATTTGTATCTGTTAGAGTAACGCTCTTAGCCGGTCTTACTCTTAAGTTACCGCCTGAAGAACCGCCACCTCTTGTATTGGATCCTGTAGCAATTGAAGGTGTTGCTATAGGTCTGTTCGGTCTTATTACCAGATCCTGTTCTCTTCCCGGTGTAATAATCTGACTTGGTGTAGCTATTCTACCCGGTGTTATAGGACTCGGTGTTACAGGATTTATAGGTGTAACAGGGTTTATAGGGCTAATCGGATTTATAGGATTTATAGGGCTTGGTGCTATCGGTGTAGGTGTTAGCGGAGGTACCGGTGTGATTACCACACTTGGGTCCTTTCTGTAAATATATGTAACCTCTGTTGTTCCGTTTGTGAACACACCTGTTTCACTTCCCTGTACCAGATATAGGCTGTATCCCGGTATCGTCTTTGCACCTGTTGCATATGGAATTCCGAGCTTCCTTGTTCCGTCAAGTACTTCATCACTCTCTATAGGAAGTCCTGCAGTATTTACATAATGGGCTATTACATTTCCTGCATCTCTTCTGCGATATACATATGTCACAGTCTGACTTGTGCTTGTAAATGTTCCGTTGGCATTACTTGGTACACTTACAAGATCGTAGTTGTCAAATGATTTTGAACTTGAGGTATAGTTATCACCTAATCTCTCGGTACCGTCAAGTACTTCAGGAGTATCAAGAGGTACGTTTCCGTCCTCATCCACATGCTCTATTACAACATTTCCCGCATCCTGACGCTTATAGATATAGTTCACTGTTATCGGGCTTACAGTGAATGTTCCGTTTGCGTTACTTGGCACTGTTATAAGGGTGTAGTTAGGAATGTTCTTAGGTGTTGTAGTATAAGGTAATCCTACATTATCTGTTCCCGTAATATTATCAGGTGTCTCAATCCTATTTCCATGATTGTCAAGATAATTTACCGTTACTCCGCCTGACTGCTTTCTCTTATAGAGATATGTTACACTTTGGCTTCCGCTGACAAATGTTCCTGTAGCGTTACTTGGCACTGTAGCTATCTCAAAGTCTGAGTAAGTCTCAGGGGTTGTGGTATAAGGCAATCCGAGCTTTCTTGTTCCGTCAAGAACTGTCGGCGTACTTAAGTCGCTGTTGTCATATACCGACTTGTGGTAAACCGTCACATCTCCGGCATCGTTTCTTCTGTAAACATAAGTTACAGTCTGCACTCCCGGTACGAAGGTACCGTTTTCATTTCCCGGTACACTTACCAATGTGTAGTTAGGTATTGTTTTTCTTGTAGTTGTATACGTAAGTCCCATCTTACCTGTACCGCTTTGTGTCTCAGGTATATCTATCTGATTTCCGTCTTCATCTACATAGACGCTTGTAACATCTCCGGCAGGTTTTCTTCTGTACTCGTAGATTACTGTCTGCGGTGTGCTTGAGAATGTACCGTTTTTGTTACTTGGCTGTGCTACCAATTCATAATCGGTGATGTTCTTCTCGGTTGTAGTATAAGGAAGTCCATGTTTTCCTGTTCCTCCAAGTACGTCATCGCTTGAAAGAGGTGTTCCCGTTCCCTGTTCTACATACTTAACTGTTACATTTGCCGCATTATCTCTTGTATAGTAGTAATATACATCTATTTGTCCTGAGTTAGGATATGTTCCTGTATGGTCAATAGGTGTTGCATTTACTACAGTATAGTTTGTTATACTTGCCGGGCTTGTTGTATATGTCATTCCCGACTTTCCTGCACCGTTTAGAATCTCGTTAGGAACAAGTGACGTTGTTGTTCCGGACTCCAAATGGTGAACAACCACATCTCCGGCATCATTTCTTCTGTAATAGTATGTTACAGTCTGATTTCCGGTTGTAAATGTTCCGTTTGCGTTGGTAGGCTGTGCCACCAATGTATAGTTCGGAATATTGTGGTCTGTAGTTGTATATGGAGTTCCAAGTTTTCCAATGCCGCTCAATGTGACATCAGGCGCAAGTGGAGTTGTTGTCCCGTCTATGTAGTGATGTACCGTAACATCTCCGGCATTCTTTCTCTTGTACTCATATACTACCGTTGTTGTTCCTGTTGCAGGATATATTCCTGTATGGTTTGCAGGTGTCACTACAAGTTCATAGTCCGTTATGGTCTTAGGTGTAGTTGTATATGTAAGTCCCGACTTGCCTGCTCCGCTCATTGTGGTAGGTGTATCAATAGGAGTATTGCTACCCTGCTCTACATATTTTACCACAACGTCTCCTACATCCTTTCTCTTGTAGTAGTAGTTGACTGTCTGAGTTCCGCTTGTGAAGGTTCCGCCTGCTGCAGGGCTTACAGATACAAAATCATAATCATTGATATTCTTTTGTACCGTTGTAAACGTAGTTCCAAGCTTATTTGTTCCGTCAAGTGTCTCCTGAGTTGCAAGTACTGTATTTGTTCCCTGCTCAAGATAATTTACCACTACATTTCCCGCATTCTTTCGTCTGTAGTAATAATTTACCACCTGATTTCCTGCAACATATGTCACAGTTGTCGCACCGTCTGCAGTATTAGGTGTACCTGCTCCGGCTGCTCCCACTACATCTACGCTTGCATACTCATAGTTGGCTATATCCGCAACTTTGTTTGTAATGTTTTCACTCAATCCAATCTTCTCGTTACCGTTAAAGTTTTGAGCACTTGGTGTGCCTCCCGGCGTAGGTGAATACAACTGTGTTGTTGTTCCCATCTCATAGTGGTTGACTGTTATATTTCCCGCATTCTTTCGCTTGTAGTAATAATTTACCGTCTGCTCTCCTGTAGTAAAGGTTCCTGTAGCGTTTGTAGGCCCCGGTGTTACAAGTTCATAATTGCTGAGTGCAGGGTCCGATGTCTTGTCGGTAGTGGTATACGGAAGTCCAAGCTTATTCGTTCCGTCAAGTTCTTCAGGTGAAGGCGATGTCTTTCCTGCCGGTGTATAAAGCTCTGTTGTGGTTCCAAAGAGATAGTGATGTACCGTTACTTTTCCCGCATTCTTTCGTCTGTACTTATATACTACAGTGGTATCTGTGGTAGCATAAGTTCCTGTCGCATTGGTCGGAAGTTGTGTTGTATCAACTTCGTAGTTCGGGTCTGTTGTAATCGGTGCTGTAGTATAAGGAGTTCCCACACCTGCAATTGTAGTCACTTCAGGTACAAGCGCCGTGTTGTCATCTTCCTTAATATGCTGCACTTTCAAGTTTGAAACATTGTTCTTCAAACCCAGATTCTCAACAGCCTTATGTTTTTCCTTAGTTAATGTAAGGTCTTTTTTTGCCCAAGTACTTGTCTGTCCGCTAAACATAGTTGAGTTGTCCGACTGTGTGGAGTCGAAGTCCTGTCCTATAGTGCTGCCTGCACTTGGATTTGAGGCAATCATTGTATCGCTTGTAAGCATTTCCGCTACTACGGTGTAACCTCCCGCATTGGTAATCTTGTTTTTGAAAGCATAATCACCGTTTGCATCGGTTGTAGTCTCTGCGATTACAGTGCCGTCCTTTATAAGTTTTACAGGTCTGTTTGCTATAAGCACATCTCCCGTATCATACTTTCCGTCGTCATTGACGTCGTAGTATGCTTTTCCCGATACCTCATATTTGATGATTCCGACCTTTGAGTTGATGTTCTCGTTTGCGCCGTCTATGTTGTTTCCATACCATGTGGCAATTGAGTTGTTACTTGTATCGTTCTCATCAAGATTTGATGTATCAGGCATCTTTACTTTATAAGTAAAATACTGTCTTTCATCTCTTGACAGTTTCACTCCCGGATTCATCTCGGCTTTGAACATGGTTACCTGACTCCAGTCGGTAATTGCCGACTCCGATACCCAGTTATTTGCCAAATTCTCAGGAAGTGTTCCCTTAGGTGTATCTGTGGAATAGTACATTGTATATCCCGCAGGAGCTGTTACGGGTCCCTGCAATATGGTTGCAAACTTTGAACCGCGGTCTACGTAGTTGCCTGCATAGTCCTTTACCACATTCTTATCTCCCACATATGGAAAAACGTCAATGAAATGTAGGGCAGAAGCATCCGCTCCCGAGTTATTGTATGCCATAATACGATACTGTACTATTTCATCTTTTTCAGCTTTCATCTTTGCACGATATGCACTATCAGGCTCAGACTCAAGCTTCTCAAGCTTGTTTATGATTACAGACTGCGGAGGTACGAAATTAAACTTCCACTCAATTCTTGAGAGTCTGTCTGTTGTACTTCCGTTTTCATTGGAATCATAAATATCAAGATAATTTGTATTGTCTTTTGAATATACGGTATGCAAATCCTTGCTTGTAGCTCTGTCTGTATTATTGCTCCAAGAAAGTATCGCTTCTACCTTATGCTCTCCCGGTGAAAGACTTGAATCCGGTTTGAATTTAACCTTTATGTTATCTCTTTTAAATATGGATTCCTGTTGTTTCTTAAAGGCAAAATTGTTTAAGTCAAAGATATAAGCTTTCTTACCTGTACCTGCGTAGTTTGCCACCTCGGTAGGATTCTCATCCAAATCAAAGTATGCATTGTCACCCACTGTGATATTCTCAAAGTTAAGTTCAGGATCTACCAGCATAATAAGCTTGCCGTCTACAACATCTCTATCCTGACTGAATATGAATGAATGGTCATAATTTACAGTCATCTCATACTGCATTGTATTTCCTGTATAGGTAATACTTGATGAAGTACTTCCGTTGATAGTCTGACTTAGCTTATCAAGCTGCATATTTGCATACTCTTCACGCATGATATAAACTGCGTTTGAGCTTATTGTAGTCCAGATACCGTTTGAATATGACTGTACCTTACCTGTATTGGTTACATTTGTGGAGCTTGGATTCGGATTGGCGTCCATATTGTTTTTAAGTCTTGTAAACTCCGCATTTGTAAGCTTGGTTTCAAGTACAAGACCGATGGCGTCCTCACCGTACTTGGATATCGTTACTTCATCATCAAATACGAGTTTAATACTCTTATAATACTTCGGTGTCATAGAAATAGGCACCGAGTCGGACTTCATCTGTGTAATATTATTTACAGTCTCAAAAGGTACATTTGCCTGTATAACTTCTTCACTGCCGTCATCATTGACACCGATCAACTTATTGTGACTGATTTTTGCAAGATTTGCGGCATCAAAGAAGCCGTCCATTACACGTATACCGTAACCTGTAAATTCTGTTTTCTCCCAAGGCTCATCTATAATCGTATTGATAATTGTTGTGGTATTCTGAACCGCTGCCTGACCCCAATACTGTCCGCCTGTAATCAAATATTTATGTCTGTACTCCGGATCTACCGGTATAGAATAATTATATTTCAGGTGATATTTGGTTCCCTTTAACTTTTTTACATATCCGTACTCTCTGTATACCTTACCGTTTCTTTCAGTGGTAGGGTCTGTAGTACCGTTATCATTTACAAGTACTGTCTTTACAGGAAAGTACTGTGTACCTACATTAGTGTTGGTACCATACTTCATTGTAATGGTTGTATCAAAGTATGGTAATGTTCTTGTAAAATCTTTGGTAACAGTATTGTCTGACGAATTGTATGTCCAACCTGCATTATTCGGTAAAGACGAATCCCATACCGAAGTGCTCGGCAAAGTGATGGTAACCCTTACAGGTCTCCTGTCGATACCTTCTGTAAGCTTAAGAGTAACTTCACCGTTGGTGAGATTCTTTTTACCGTTTTGTATTGTGAACTTTACATCACCTTGAAAATCAGGTGAAAACCTGGTATGTGTGGAATCCACATCAGTATCTACAAGATATTCTTTATAAAGATACATTTTTGGATTTGTTACACCGTTATCAGGCGCTTCTATACCTGCCACATAACCTGATTTTGTAAAATTCTCATCATCGCTTGTAAGTTCAACTCCGTTTTTGTCAAACAAAGCGGTCTTAATAGTGAACTGCTCTTCTGCCGCATTCTTTAAGTTCTTAAGTGTCGCACTGAACGGAAATTTCTTAGGCGGACCTGCCGTCAAATTCTTATAGGTTACCTTAATCTTATAGTACTGAGCATCGGAACTGTCTATACTTACACTCTGTATAAATTCCGCAGGCGATACATCCGACTGTGACGGCTGTTCAAATATATTCTTATCCAAATATATTATTGAGTACGGCAGCGTATAACTGCCCACAGTTCCCGATATACCTGTCTGTATACTATATGACTCCCTCTTACCTATAAGTGAAGAGCTCTGAGTTATCGAATATCCTATTGATGTTGTAACTTGACTACCTATACCTGTAGCATGTGCATCAATCGGCACCGAGGTGAAGGTAAATACAATCGCCAATAAGAATGACAGTATTCTCATTATATAATTTCTTGTTCTGTTTATAGGTGTTCTCCTTTCATTATAGATTTTATGATCTGCCTCTATGGCATATGAGCCGGTATCACATTATTAAATATAGTAGGCGAAAAATATTTAACAACACATTATTATACTTTGTATCTTTATATAATTCTATTACTTTTAGCTTAAATCATAAAATTTCATAATAATTACAACACAATAATAGGAGTCCTTCCTTATTTTGTTATTATATATAAAATATCAGCATATACTTTCATAAAGCAAAAATAAAAAGGTATGTAAGCCGTCCCTACATACCTTTTACATTATTTATATCTCTTTTATAAGTCTATTCGGGATATACCAATCTGTCCTCTTTGATATCTTTCAGCACCTTGTTAAGGTACTTTTCGGCCACATACTTTGCCATAGGCAGATTGATATCAAGGTAATTGCCGCAGTCCTTTGCACAGGCTCCCGGTACTTCACCTTCAAAGTCTTTGATAAATGTAAACATCTCCTTAAGAAGTGAAACGATGTCCTTGGACTCGTAATCTCCGTTTAAGAGCAGATAAAAACCTGTCCTGCATCCCATCGGACCGAAGTAGAGTATATTTCCTCCCCATTCCTTATGATTTCTAAGGAATGTGGCTCCAAGATGCTCTATTGCATGAAGCTCGGCAGTATTGATAACCGGCTCAAAGTTCGGTCTTGTCATTCTTATGTCAAATGTCGTAACAACTCTGTCTCCTACCATATCTTTTCTTGAAACATATACACCCGGCAAAAGCCTTAAGTGGTCTATTGTAAAACTTGTAATCTTCTCCATATAATCTCCAAACTATATATTTTCAACCTGTAGATTTCTCATTGCATTTATTATGCAAAGTACGGTAACTCCCACATCTGCGAATACCGCTTCCCACATAGTACCAAAACCTATGGCTGCAAGCAATAAGAAAATTACCTTTACGCCTATTGCAAATACGATATTTTGCTTTGCAATACTCATTGTTCTCTTGGCTACCTTGATACCTCTTACTATATTGTCGAGGTTGTCATCCATTATTACCACATCTGCAGCCTCTATAGCCGCATCGGAACCTATACCGCCCATGGCAATACCTACATCAGCTCTTGCAAGTACGGGAGCATCATTGATACCGTCGCCCACATAGGCAAGAGTATTCTTTTCTGCAAGTATCTCTTCAAGCTTGTCCACCTTATCCTGTGGCAAAAGCTGTGCATATGCATAGTCAAGCCCTACTTCTCTTGCTACGATATCTGCAACTTCTTTTGTATCTCCGGTAAGCATAACATTCTTTTGTATACCTATACTTTTAAGTGCGGCAAGACTTTCCTTGGCACTCTCTTTTATTCTGTCGTTGATCACTATGGTTCCGAGGAACACATTGTTCTTAGCCACATATACTATAGTTCCGAAGTCGTCACATTTTTCAAAGTCGATGTTGTTTGAACTCATAAGCTTGTCGTTTCCTACAAGCACAGTTTCACCGTCCACCTTTATGCTGATACCTTGACCTGCAACCTCAGTTAAATCACTGAGTCTTTCAGAGAGATTGCCGCTGCCGCTCTCCTCTTTAAGCTCCTCATAAGCTTTTTTGATTGAAACCGCTATAGGATGTGATGAATATTCCTCAGCCAATGCCGCATTTTCAAGTAATTCCGTATCCGATACATTGTTCGGATAAATCTTTACCACCTCAAACACTCCTGCTGTAAGAGTACCTGTCTTGTCAAACACAAAGGTCTTTACATCGGATAAAAGTTCAAGATAATTGCTTCCCTTTATCAGTACACCTATCTTTGATGACGCACCGATTCCGCTGAAGAAGCTGAGCGGTATTGCTATAACAAAGGCACATGGACAGGAAACAACCAAAAATGTCAAGGCTCTGTAAATCCAAGTGGTAAATCCTGTATTAGGGAATATAAAAGGCGGAATAATTGCAAGCGCCAATGCCGCAAAAACCACTATCGGAGTATATACACCTGCAAACTTTGATATGAAGTTCTCAGTCTTTGACTTCTTTGCCGCAGCATTCTCCACAAGATCAAGTATCTTACTTGCGGTAGACTCACTAAACTCCTTTGTAACCTCAAGACTTAACAGTCCGTCCTTATTTATACTTCCGCTGTATACATGGTCGCCTACATTCACACTTCTCGGAACCGACTCACCTGTAAGCGCGGAGGTATCAAGCATAGCCTTTCCTGAAACCACGATACCGTCAAGCGGGATTATCTCTCCGGCCTTTATCTGTATCTTAGCCCCGATCTCCACATCATACGGATCTACAGTTTCCACGCTGCCGTCTTCTTTTATAAGATTGGCATAGTCCGGTCTGATATCCATCATATCGGATATTGACTTTCTGGATTTGTTGACTGCAAGTGACTGTAAGAACTCACCCACCATATAAAACAGCATAACACCTACCGCCTCAGGGTACTCACCTATTATGATGGCACCAACAGTGGCAATAGTCATAAGGAAGTTTTCATCAAAGACCTTTCCCCTTTTTATGTTGGAAAACGCCTTCAACAAAACATCTTTTCCTACGATTATATATGCGACTATAAATACTGCAAAGCTGACCCAATTTGAATATTGAAAGCCAAGCTTTGAAATTATGATTGCAATGATATAGAACACCGCAGCCACAATTATTTTCCTTAACATCTTCTTTTGCTTATCGTTCATAATACCCTTCTATATGATTAAGCTTTATGCTCTCTTTACTTCTACATCAGGTTGTTCAACCTTTATTATCTCCATAGCCTTATCAATGATTTCATTCATCTTCTCAGCCTCGGCTTCCAATGTGCACTTTAATGTCATGAAGTTGATATTTGCACTTGTAATACCCTCAATGGCCGCAAGCTTTCTCTCAAGCTTTGCCGCACAGTCTGCACAATCTAAACCTTCCAACTTATAAACTCTTTTCATTTTCTTTCTCCTTTTTGATGTTCTTTACATATATGAGTTACATGTATGATACCTGTTTCAAATATCTCTTTTACATGTTCATCATCCAATGAATAGTATACTTCTTTACCTTCTCTTCTGGCTCTTACCAACTTGGCTTCTTTTAATGTACTAAGCTGATGTGATACCGCCGACTTTGTCATACCCAATACTTCACAAATATCCAGTACACAAAGTTCGTGTACATTCAATGACCAAAGTATCTTTATCCTTGTGGGATCTCCAAATACCTTAAACAGCTTTGAAAGTGATTCAATTATCTCAGAGTCAAGCATATCGGTTTTTGCCTTACCTACCGCTTCTTCTCTATCCAAACTTTATACTCCTTTACCTCCTTTAGTTGAATATATACTCAACTGTTATATCACTATTATAGTTGAATATATGCTCAACTGTCAAGAGGAATTTAAAAATTCCCAAAAATATAGGCCTTTATTAAGAACCTGAATCCTGAAATAAAAACCTATATATTTTAATATTACTTTGAGAATCTCTCAGCCTGTGACCTTATAAGCTCCACATCGTCAAAGTAGTTTATTCTCATAGCCGCCTTAACCTCTGCAAGTGTATTTGCGGCTTCGTTTCTTGCTATTTCACAGTTTTTCTTTAACATCTCATAGATAGCCGGAATATCCTTCTCAAACTCGGCTCTCTTTGCTCTGATAGGTGCCAAAGTATCTTCCATGACGTTTGCTAAAAACTTCTTTACCTTCATATCTCCAAGGCCGCCACGAGTATAATGCTCTTTTAACTCATCAAGTGACTTATACTCAGGTAGAAACTTCTCAAAATCCTCAGGCTTTGAGAAAGCTTCAAGATATGTAAATACGGTATTTCCTTCAAGATGTCCCGGATCGCTTACCTTAATATGAAGCGGATCCGTATACATGGTCTTTATAGCTGCGGCTACAGTTTTTTCGTCGTCAGACAGATAGATACAGTTACCGAGCGACTTACTCATCTTTGCCTTGCCGTCCGTACCCGGAAGTCTTTTCGCCGCTTCCTCACTTGGAATAAGTGCTTCAGGCTCAACCAAAGTATCACCGTACACCGAATTGAACTTTCTTACTATCTCTCTGGTCTGCTCAATCATAGGCAGCTGGTCTTCACCTACAGGCACTGTTGTAGCCTTAAAAGCTGTGATATCAGATGCCTGTGATATAGGATATGTGAAGAATCCTACCGGTATACTGTTTTCAAAATTTCTAAGTCCGATCTCGGCCTTAACTGTAGGATTTCTTTGAAGTCTTGAAACCGTAACAAGGTTCATATAGTAGAAGCTCAGCTCTGTAAGCTCAGGCACCATTGACTGTATAAATATGGTTGACTTTTCAGGGTCAAGTCCGCAAGCCAGATAGTCAAGTACCACCTCTATAATATTCTGTCTTACCTTCTCAGGGTTCTCCATATTATCGGTAAGCGCCTGTGCATCCGCCACCATTATAAAAATCTTTTTGAACTCACCCGAATTTTGGAGTTCAACTCTTCTTTTCAAAGAACCTATGTAATGTCCCACATGTAGCTTGCCTGTAGGACGGTCTCCTGTAAGTATTATCTTATCCATTTTTTATATCTCCTTTATCTCTAAGTAATGCCACCGTCAATCCGAAAAATATCCACAAAAGCGGTGTCACTACAGGTAAATTCAGGTTTACAACAGCCTGAGTCGCATAGCATATAACCGCTATGGCACATGCATACAGATACGGTAATGAAGAAGAATCTCTCAAATCCATTACCTTGGTTCTAAGCGCCTTCACACTCGGCATTATAAGTCCCAATATATATGCAACAGTTGCTATAGGTCCGAGTGTAAATAAAAACTGTATATACTCATTGTGAGTTGCATCAAAAATCTGGTCTGTAACCGCCTGCATCTCGTCATACCTAAGCAGACCGATATATATACCGAAGGTATCCGGACCGCTTCCTACAATCTTATGTAAAAGCGGGAACTTCATATACTCCTCAATGGCCGCTCTCCAAATATAACCTCTGAATGTACCCCATGAGTCGTTGAATACAAAGTAGTTCACAAGTGAACCGTATTTGGCAGTAGCCTCGGTTACATTTGAATTTATCTTTACCCCTAAGAATATAAGTCCCAAAAATACTATAACAAGTACGCCCAACCATAGATATCTGAGTGTCTTTAAAAGCGCTTCATCATCTTTAGTGTTTTTATTATTCTTATAAGCTACAAAGTACATTGCAATCACTGCTATAAGAAACAATACTATCAAAACATCCAAGTATTTGAAATTACTGATAAAATCATAAAGTCCTGAGATTCCAAGCACCTTGTCTGAGTATACAGTATTGATAAACTTTATTATTCTTATTCCGAGCAGGTAGGTAAATATTGTAAGTACAAATCTTCTTACTCCCTCCATACTTCTGAAAGCTACAAAAGGCATCAGTCCGAAGAATGCAGCCAATGTAAGATAACCGTTATCCGATGTACCCATTGCAAGTGCAATAAAGTTCATCAGCATTATCAAGTAGTAAAATAAAAGCTTGCCTATAGACTCACCGTTATTCTTACCGTTATCAAGAGGTGATGTGATAAACAAAGTTCCGGCTATCGCAATATAGAATGCCAAGACTGCCGTATATGTATTTATATTTCCGATTGTAGATGTAAATATCGGCCACTGCTTTGCATCTATATTCTCCTTAAAATGAAGTATATCCATATTGAAGTAATCAGTATATCCGAACAGACATATCGGAATACTTACCGCAAGAAAGACTGTAAAATATATCTTACTGAATGAGAAGAGTCTGCTTACTATAAAATATATGGCCACATACAGCGATATAAGAAAAAGTCCCGAGTATCTACCGTTTTCTCCCGTTACAGCCTGTCTTATAAACTGCCCTGCAAATAATGTGGACAGTACAGTCATAAACATAAATACCGTTACGCATATATCCCATATGTCAAACTCTTCTTTAAACCAAGTCGAAAAGCCCTTTGAATTCAACTTATCAAAAAAGTTCTTAAATCCGCCACCAAAACCGCTTATCACTATCAGAGCAAGTATCATAAGCACAGTCAGTATCACTACAGTATAAAATTTCGTCTGTAATATATCGTAATAAAAATTATTATAGATCAAAGGAAATATGGTAAACATGGCAAGCAGCCAAAGTCCAACTATAACATTTGATGAGTTAAGTAATTTTCTCTTAGAATTCATATAACCTCCACATCTATAGCACAAGGAATACCGCTATAGGATTTAGTCTTGATAAAAATACCAAAAACGGACTGCACTCTATCATTGCCGAAAGGCCTGCACCAATCTTGGTAGTCGAAAATGCGATAATAAATATACAAACAAGCCAATATATTATCAGTCCTGTGGCAAATCCCGCTATTGCACCGAATATTTGATTGAGTCCACCAAGTACCGGCAGTCTCGTAAGAAGCTTATTCCCCTTAAAGAGTATGCCTAACACCAGCCACACAAATATGAACGAACCTACAAAACTTATTGCATTTACAGTCATCTGTGTGACATAGCTTGCTATATAGTCTGAAAATGTATACACACCCAGCTTTTCATAGAACTTTCTGTCATCATTTTCCTTCAAAACGTCCTTTACCTTTGTAGGTACATTGAGCTTGTCTATTGCCATACTCCTGCCCATATCGGACTCCGTATCGCCCTGCATATTTTGAAGCCCTATCTTTTCATAGATTGTAGTCAAAACGAATTGATTTATCTTAGTATTTTCCTGCAACTGATTTCTTATATACGGATTTACTACATTCAAAGCAATCACACTTGATAACAGTGCCAAAAGGCCTATTGAAAGTTTCAACAGCCCTCTTTGGTATCCGCGCACTATCATAAGAAGTAAAAAGAAAAACACCGATACTTCCAAAAAACTAAAACACATTATATTTTGAAATGCTCCTCTCTAAGTATCAATCTGCCTTCTTTGTCATACTTAGGTTTGAATATCGATTTGAATATTCCGGCCTTTTCCGCCATATCGGCAGCATGGTCAATTAAGCTTCTGGCATTTTTCTTATTTAGCGGTGTACCGTCCTCTTTCATATAGTCGGCTCTTTCTTCTATAGCTTCCATCGTCTTACCCTCAGGCACACATTCAATCTCTTTTATATAGTCGGAAGCATACAAAATGAATTCATTTAGTGCCATCGGCCTGCTGTCAGGTGTTATTATCTGTACTTCAGGTATAGACTCATCTGTATAGTCGACTTCTTTCTCATCCGCCTCTTTGTCAGGTGCATTTACCTTCTCACGCTTTACTGTGATATATTCTGCAGCGGGCTCTCTTACGACATTTACATTATCGGTATGAACTTCATATACAAAACTCTTTTTATCCTCATCTGCGTTATCGTCTTCCTGTTTCTTGCTGCTGCCGGGATTATACACCTTTATGGACTCTGATTCCTTCAACTCGGATATTTCAAAGTTTAAACTGTCATCTCCGTATATCTTTCTTATGATTTCTTCCACATTGTCAAAATCAGACTTCTTTGCAGGCTCCTTTTTCTTACTTTCCTCTACCTCAGTATTTGTATCTACAATTTCCTCGGTAGTGTTCTTAGGCTTTTCACTCTCTCTTTCCTTGATTACAATATTTGCAACTATGTTCTTTTTCTTTACAGGAACTTCTTCCTCTCTAAGAACAAGGCTCATACCGTAAAGCAGATCATTTGATGCAAGCAGACTTTCTATTCCTTCTATAGTGTCTGAGAACACCACAGTCTCTTTGCCGTCTTTTATAAAGTCTATAAGTTCGGCAATTGTTCCCTCGTCAAGTTCTCCTGACTCCACTATGATAAGGTCCTTACCCTTTATCCTTTCATATGAGTTTTTCACTCCTCTGGAGTTGAGACTTAAGGCACCGATTTTTAATACGGAATGTTTTATCTTGGTAAGTGTGTTTACTTCCTTCAAAACTTCAATAGCATTTTCAAGTGCCTTCTGTGCCGTTATTCCCTCAACGACTATTGAACCGGGCCTTCTCATCAAAAATTCCTTAGGTTCTCTTTGTTTCGGCGCTCTTGCCTTCATCACCTTACCATGTACCGACAAATCTGTTTCATTGTCATCAGGCGCTTCCTCTACACCCTCTTCAATAACTACAGTTTCATCCTCTTTAGGTTCTGCAATATTTTCCTTTACAACCCTTTTCACCTCTTTAGGCTCCGATTCGGCTAAGGGTTTCATTCCTTCTATTTTGGCGACAGGCTTATCCTGTGTCTTTACATCCTGTCTGTCTTCATCTACAACATTATCGTCCGCTTCTTCCACAGTGACGGTCTTAGGCTCTTCTACAATTTCGGTAATCTCAGGTTCTATAACTATTTCACTTGGAGTCTCTCCTCTTTTCACCTTGGTGACAAAAGTTCTCTCCTCCTTGGTGTAGTATACTTCTTCATCGTCAATCACTTCCATCTTGGATTCACTCTTTATGCTGCTTTGTACTACATCTTTTTGCTCTTTTCTCTGTGCAATGACACCTGAAACTGTAGGAACTCCGGTCTCAACTTCCTCATCAAAATAGCTGTTTATCAAATCGTCATTGTCAAATATCGGAACTTTCTTTTCAGGCACATAATTTTCTAAAACCTTTGTAGAAGCGGTCTGCGTAACGGTTATATTTTGCTGAGGTTCTTTATTCTCTTTTATCTCTGCGTCATTACCTTCGTGTATATCTTTCGTATCTTCTTTTGAAGCTTCATTTTCCTGATTGATACTGTTTAAAGTAGGCACATCTTCAAAGTCATCCTCATATTCAACTTTAGCTCTTTCCATAGAGTCATTCATATTAGGATAAATCTTATCAAAAACCGGTTCATTTAAAGGCTGCTCAAAAGTCTTAGCTTCCGCCTCATCACTTATCATTATATTAGGCTCAATCTCCATATCCACATGTTCGGATCTGCTTATGTGAGTCTTAGGCAATCCCATACTGTCAAAGTGATTGCTTATTCTTGATTTTCTTCTTTCAGCCATAACAGGCGGAGCAACGAATCTGCTGTGCTTTACCCTCTCAACTTTCTCCATTCTGGCTCTGACTTCTTCATCTATCTCTTCCATTGATGAACCGTTTTTATTCCTGCTCATCTCGTCCAGATTGGCCTTTGCAATGGCTATACTTCTCTTTAACTCTAATTCAAATTCCGGGTTCACACTCTCCCCCTTAAATGTAGTCTCTGATATCCTGGTTTCATTTGCTCCTGTACTTCTCGGAAAAAGTTCCGTACTTATAGGAGCACTGTCACTTATATCCGTCTTTTCATTGCCAAGACTTATAGTGGTCTTTTTATTCTCCCTCGGCTTATATGCACTCATATCATCAAGATTCAGACTCGGATAATTTTCTCTGTCGCCACTTTCATATTTTTCCGCAAGAGTGTTGAGTCTTTCCTCGTAATATTCCTTATTTTCCACCATATCAAGCTGCTTTGAGCTTAGAGGACAACCTGTAGACTCCTTAAGTGCAGCTGCCTTATCTACATACTTACCGACACCGAAAAAAAGCATTATCTCATCACATGTCTTGATACAGTCTTCTATTCTGCCTGCCTTTGCATACAGCTGCGCAAGTTCAAACTTCCACTTCTCATCCGTTTTTTCAATATCGTTATACTTTTCAAGAATTCTTATCTTCTTGTCGATACCCTCACCCTTGGCATTTGCAATATGGTATTCCATCAGATATTTTCTACTGTCTTGAGGTGATATCTCCGTATACTCCTTGTAGTATTCCTGTGCCTCGGAAATATCTCCCTCTTTTATTGCAAGCATTACAAGTTTATATAAGACTCTCTTACCTACCGGTGCCCTGTCATAGGACAAAAGCAGTATTTCTCTGGCTTCCTTGTATTCATTATTTTTTTCATAGACCTTAGAAACCGTTGCTAACAAATCTGCTTTATGGACTCTTCTCCAGTCAATTGTATCGGTGATTCTCATAGCCGCTTTATAATCTCCGCTTTTCACCAATTTGTTCAATTGTTCAACCTTTAAATTAAATTCATATTTATCCATGCTTGCCAAACCTCAAGATTATAATTTTGAACGCACTCTTAGAGTGCCCTTCTTCCCTCAAGTGCCCTCAAAAGAGTCACTTCATCAATATATTCCAAATCCCCGCCTACAGGGACTCCGCTTGCTATCCTACTCACCTCTATACCTGTGGGTTTTATAAGTTTCGCTATATACATTGCTGTAGTCTCTCCCTCAAGCGTAGAATTTGTGGCAATAATGACTTCATTCACATCGCCCTCAAGTCTTTTTATAAGTTCTTTTAACTTTATATCCGCCGGACCTATTCCCAGCATCGGTGATATCGCACCGTGCAGAACATGGTACACACCGTTATATTTTCCCGTCTTTTCATATGCCGCCAAATCTCTTGTGTTTTCCACGACCATTATGGTCTTATGATCTCTTCTCTCATTGGCACATATCGGACATATATCCCCGTCAGTTAAGGTACAACATTCCTTGCAATAATGAACATTACCCTTTGCATCCCTTATCGCATCGGACAATGAATTCACCTGCTCACTTGACATTCCTATTATGTGAAAAGCAAGCCTTTGTGCGGACTTTGCTCCTACACCCGGTAGCTTGGAAAGTTCCTCTATAAGCTTGCTGATATGACTGCTATAATAATCCATTAGAACGGCAGCTTCCCTGCTCCGCCTGCGATGCCGCCCATAAGCGCAGAATGTTCTTCTTCCATCTTTCTGAGAGCCTCATTTGTAGCCGCCATTATCAAATCTTCCAACATCTCCACATCTTCAGGGTCTACAACCTCTTTGTCGATAGAAACCTTGGTAACTTCTTTCTTACCTGAAATAGTGATACTTACCGCACCGCCTCCGGCACTTGCACTAAACTCCTTGCTCTCAAAAGCCGCACTTTGCTCTTCCATCTGCTTTTGCATCTTCTGAGCCTGCTTCATCAACTGATTTATATTTCCCGGCATCATACCTCCGCCGAAACCTCCACGCTTTGCCATAAAATTCTCCTTACTTTTCTATGATAATATCTGTATTGATAACAGATTTTATCTCATCTATTGAAACATATCTTGTATTTCTTACAACCTTATTTTCCCTTAAAGAGACTTCGATTGCAATATCTTTTCCATATTTTTCACTCAAATATGCGTGTAAATCAGATACGGTCCTCTCGGTATTTCCCATATCATAATACATCTTATTGTAAAAGACCACATTGATACCGCCTGTCTTAATCGGCTCCACATCAGCTTCCCTATACACACTGCCCGCCTTGCCGCCTATATGCTCCACTATGCTGTTCCAGTCTTTTTTTATAGTCATAAAATCATCATAAGTGGCCTTGGGAAGTTCTATAACTTCTTCATTTTCAGGCTTCGGGACTTCCTTAGGAGTATCGCTGTTTTGTATTACCGCCCCCACTCTTATTCCCGATTCAAGCTTTGACAATCTCTCAAGCACACTCTCAAGGTTTTCTTCCATCTGAGGTGTCATAAGTCTTATAAATTCAAGTTCGGCCACAACTCTTTTTTGAGTGGCACTCTTTAGTTTGTTTGACAACTCCGACAGGTTTCTAATATAACGCATAAGAGTCTCTTTGGAAACAGCACCGGCCTTTTCTTTTAAATTTTGTAAGTTTTGCTGTGACATATCCACAAGCGTACTGTCATTTTGAGTGGACTTAAGTATCAATATATTTCTGAGGTACCATAAAAAATCCGTTACAAACTGTCCTATCTCCTTACCGTCTATTACGGCATCATTTAGGATATTCAAAACATCTATGGTATTGCCTGCCGTAATCCCGTCCAAGAGACTGTTGAATATACTTATATCCGAAGCTCCCAGTATATCAAGTACCGCATCAAAGGTTATCTTCTCATTTTGTAAGAATGAAATACACTCGTCCAAAAGACTGAGCGCATCTCTCATCGCTCCGTCGGCAGCTTTTGCGATATAGTCAACCGCTCTGTCTTCTATATCGACTCCCTCGGACTTACAAAGCTCCTTAAGTCTCTGTGATATCGTATCCATACTTATTCGCTTGAAGTCATATCTTTGACATCTTGACAGCACCGTTATAGGTATCTTATGTACCTCTGTGGTTGCCAGAATAAATATAACATATTGCGGCGGTTCTTCAAGAGTTTTCAAAAGTGCATTGAACGCTCCGCTTGAGAGCATATGCACCTCATCTATAATGAAGACCTTATACTTACCGAAAGTCGGCGGATACTGCACCTGCTCTTTGATATCTCTTATATTGTCCACACCGTTATTGGAGGCCGCATCTATCTCCACAACATTGATAGAGGTCTCACTAAGTATTGATTTACATGTAGGACATTCATTGCACGGCCCTGCCTCTGTAGGATGCTCACAGTTTAGCGCCCTTGCCATTATCTTTGCGATACTGGTTTTACCGGTACCTCTTGTGCCGCAAAAAAGATACGCATGTGATATCCTTCCGGTTTTCAATTGGTTTTTTAATGTCTTTGTTATCGCTTCCTGACCTACTACCTCATCAAAATTTGAAGGTCGAAACTTCCTATATAATGCTGTATAAGCCATTTGCTTCCTTTCTACTTATCACCGAAGCTTATTCCGACAAGCCTTGCTTCATTTACAAGCGAAGACTCGGGATCCACATATTTTAACTTACCTGCCGACTCGCTCAGCGATATATCCGTGACCTCGGTACCTTTAAGTACCACAAGTCTGCCGTACTGCTTGTTCAATATAAGCTCTGCTCCGTGTGCTCCGAGTCTGGTAGCCAACGCCCTGTCATAAGGGTTCGGAGCTCCGCCTCTTTGTGTATGTCCCGGAACGGTCACTCTGACCTCTACCCCTGTCTCCTGACTTAGAATATCACCTATTTCATAGCTGATAGACGGGTATCTGTCCGCATTCTTTAATCTTTTCTTTTTAAGTTCCTTCTTTGAAAGAGCCGCATCTTCTTTTGAGATTGCTCCCTCGGCTACCGCAAGTATTGTAAATCTCTTGCCCTCGGCCTCTCTAAGCTTTATGGCATCAGCAATCTTTTTGGTATCATAAGGTATCTCAGGTATCAGTATAATATCCGCACCGCCTGCAAGTCCTGCATAAAGTGTAAGCCAACCTACCTTATGTCCCATTACTTCCACAATAAACACTCTGCTGTGTGAAGCCGCTGTGGTATGTATGCAGTCGATAGCATTGGTAGCTATATCCACCGCACTTTGAAAACCGAAAGTCATATCCGTACCGTACAGATCATTGTCTATGGTCTTTGGCAGTCCGATAACATTCAGTCCCTCTTCACTTAAAAGATTGGCCGTCTTTTGCGAACCGTTACCTCCAAGTACTACAAGACAATCAAGTTTCAGCTTCTTATAAGTAGACTTCATTGCCTCCACCTTATCCATGCCGTTTTCATCAGGCTCTCTCATAAGTTTGAAAGGCTGACGGCTGGTTCCAAGCATAGTACCTCCTGTGGTCAATATACCTGAAAAATCCGAAGGCTTCATCACCCTGTACTCTTCATACATCAGTCCTCTGTATCCGTTCAGAAAACCTGTTATCTCCACTTCTTTATCAGATTTGTATAGACTCTTTGCCACACCGCGCATTGTTGCGTTCAGTGCCTGACAATCTCCTCCACTGGTTAGCATACCAACTCTTAGCATATATAACTCCTTTTGCACAAAGTCGAAACAAAATTACTGCCTTAAAATTTAAGCATTGTATTTAATTATAACCTAATTTTATTCATTATACAACAAAAAAAGCCCTTCCCAATAGCTCACTGTCTATCAAGTAGGACCTTCAGTGCGCCTTCAGGGACTCGAACCCTGGACAAATAGATTAAGAGTCTACTGCTCTACCAACTGAGCTAAAGGCGCTTGTTTTAAGTTTTTGTGTTTGCTGTTCGCTGAACACTTCGATATAATACAATACATACAAACATATGTCAACACTTTTTCAAAAAAAAAATTAAAATTTTTAAAAAAAGTCTTTCAACCCTATTTTTAAAGCTTTCTCCGGGCTTACAATGTTCTATATGGTGGCAAGTTTTATTACTTTACTATATAATAGTTGAAAGAAAATCTTATCTAAGGAGATCGTCATGGAATTTAGACAATTGGAAGCCTTTGTTGCTACGGCAGAACTGAAAAGTTTCTCACAGGCGGCAAAGTACTTATATTTATCACAATCAACAGTAAGTTCACATATACAAAATCTTGAGGATGACCTCGGCAAGAAGCTGCTTCTTCGTACCACCAAATCAATTACTCTGACCTCCGAGGGGGAAGCCTTCCTTGCATATGCCAGAAAGATAGTTGAGACCAAGGATCAGGCCATACTCTCTTTGCAACAGACAACAAAGAAATTGATACACATAGGAGCTTCCTCCATTCCGTCCACATACCTTTTGCCGCAGATAATATCCGACTTCAGACAAAGATATCCTGAGGTGCATTTCAGTATTTGGCAGGGCGGCAGCGATGAAATAGGGGAGCTTTTGCAAAACGGCAGTGTGGATATAGCCTTTACCGGCAAGGATGTAAGTTCACCTATGTGTGAAAGTATAAAGGTATGCAGCGATCACCTTATGCTTGTCACACCGGCTACGGATGAGTACAGACAGCTCAAGGAAAATAATGCCAAAATATCCGATATATTGAAATACCCTATGATACTTAGGGCAAACGGTTCAGGTACACAGTTTATTGCAAGCAAGCTGCTTGAAAGCCTCGGAATAAAGAAGACCGAACTTAATGTGGTTGTGCAGACAAACGACCTTGAGTCTATAAAACATATGATAGCGGGCGGTGTAGGTATCAGTATATGTTCAAGATTTTCCGTTCAAAATCTTTTGGGAAGTAATCAGATAATTACCTATCCGCTTGAAAGTGCCAAAACCAGATATTTTTCACTGCACTGCATGAACTCAAAAAAGATAGTCCCTGAAATCAAGCTCTTTATAGATTATATACAGGAACTGATATCAGAGAAAAAGTTTGAAAACAGTTTATAATATTAAAGACCGGCATGCCGGTCTTTACGCTTCTTAGAATGTCAGTCTCATCTTATACCAGATAGTATTGCCGTGATTTGACTGTGATATTCCCTCATCCTTATATCCGAATCCCGCATAAAATGATCTGAGTCCGTCTTTACAGGTAAGTACAATTCCCCTTCTTTTCCTTGCCTTACAATCCTCTATCACCTTGTTCATCACCTGATTTGCAAGTCCCTGTCCTCTGTAAGATTTTTCAGTAACTACCGAAAATATCATCTGCCACTTTCCGTCTTTTTTGTGCATAGACGCGTCATCGTACATAATATCGGTCAGATCTTCTTCATCCGTAGCCATACCGTTTATAAAACTCTTTATAACGCCGTCCTCTTCCAAAATCCAAAAGCACTCAGGAAAGCTCTCCATTCTCTTTTTTATACTTTCCCTGCTTGCCGCCTCAGCCTTCGGATAAGATGCCGCCTCTATCGTTGCCAGTCTATCCAAATCATCAGCCTTTACATGTCTTATCATAAACCCTCCTTTAATTCATATAAAATCCTTGGACTTCCATCTTCCAAATATATTATACCAAGTCTTTTAAAATTTTGCCTCTCTATGCAATTTTGCATGGTTTTATTGTCCTCGTGCGTATCTATCCTAAGTAAATTTACTTTTCCCTTTGCAAAGTCCACTATTCTCTCTACAATACCTCTTTTACTTTCGTCACTTGCTACTCTGTGTATCACGCCGTACTCGCTCTTTGCAGGAAAACGAACCTCGTATTCTTTTTCATATCCTATTGTAAATACAAAGCAGGCAAATATATGACCATCATCCTCCATTACATAACATCTTCGATTTTTTATATCATCTTCCGTAAGAGATTTTTCCGGCCTGTCATCACCCCACTGATGAGGATTACCGTGGTCCTTCATATATGCTCTTGCATACTCATATATCTCAAATATTCTGTCCGCATCTAAAATATTTGCCAATCTGATATTCATTATTCCTCCCAATTTTATTATAAAAACAGGCATATCATAGCCTCGCTACAATATGCCTTATATATTTACGGTCCTACTGAAACCTTGATTCCAAGCTGTCCGTACGGCCACAGAATATCCATTACATTATCGCTTACCGCAACACATCCTGCTGTAGGTACACCTTTTTGATAGTTACCGTGAATCATTATCGCGCCGCCAAGTGCGGTATTCCACGGAGGACATACCTTTTTGTCAATCGCACTGTATATAGCATCTTTCTCCGCCTGAGAGATGATACCCGCCTCAAATCCTCTGTCGGCAGCCGCCTTGTCCGGATAAGAAAGTCCGAGTGAAAGATGATATGCACTCTTATCATTTCTTACACAGATGTAGTAATCACCGTTCGGAGTGGTTCTGTCTCCCTGCTTTTGCTTTGTTCCGTTGGCTGAAAACTCTCCAAGGCTGCAAGGCCACTTGCCTACCACCTTGTTGTCGGCTATCAGGGTAAGTTCTTTATTCATCTTACTTACATAAATTCTTGTAGACGGCTCACTCTGAACCGGTGTGTAATTGCTTGTACCTACCTTCCTCACTGAAGCGGCATATGCACTGAAGCTCATCAAACTGATAAGCATTGATAAAATAAGCAATGCCACAAAACTTTTTCTCTTTTTCATAAAATTCCTTTCCTAAAAATTACATTATAAACATCGCATCCCCGAAGCTGAAGAATCTGTATCTTTCCTTCACGGCTTCTTTGTATGCATGCAAAATATTTTCTCTGCCTGCCAATGCGCTCACAAGCATCACCAAAGTGGACTCGGGCAAATGGAAGTTTGTAATAAGCGCATCCAACACCTTGAACTTATATCCGGGATATATAAAGATTTCAGTCCAACCCGATTTCTCCTCAAGATGTCCGTTCTCACCCGCCGCACTCTCTACGGTTCTGGTGCTTGTAGTTCCCACACATATGACTCTTTTACCGTTTGCCTTTGTGCTGTTTATTATATCCGCAGCCTCTTTTGAAATCTGAAAGAACTCCGAATGCATATGGTGATCGTTTACATCGCTCACCTTCACAGGTCTGAATGTGCCAAGTCCGACATGAAGTGTCACCTTGGCAAGTCTGATTCCCTTTTCCTCTATTCTCTTAAGCAATTCCTTCGTAAAATGCAGTCCTGCCGTAGGAGCCGCCGCCGAACCCTCATTCTTTGCGTATACGGTCTGATACCTGTTCTTATCCTTAAGAGCATGTGTAATATACGGAGGAAGCGGCATGGTTCCCAGCTTGTCAAGTATCTCCTCAAAGATACCGTCAAACTCAAACTCTATAATTCTGTTTCCCTCTTCCACGATATCGCTTATAGTTCCTATAAGCAAACCGTCACCGAATTCAATCACCGCACCGACCTTGCATTTTTTTCCCGGCTTTACAAGGCATTCCCAAGCGGTCTTTGACTTTCTCTTAAGCAACAATATTTCTATAGCCGCACCGGTGTCTTTTTTTACTCCCATAAGCCTTGCAGGTATTACCTTGGTCTCATTAAGGACCAGACAATCTCCCTCATCCAGATAGTCTATAATATCATAGAAGTGCTTATGTGTAATATCACCTGTATTCTTATCAAGTACCAAGAGCCTTGAAGATGCTCTGTCCTCAAGCGGATCCTGTGCTATAAGTTCTTCGGGCAAATCATACCAAAAATCCTTTACATCCATCTTAGTTACCGCTCTTTGTCTCGGCTATGGATATATTAGCCTCGTTCTTGGTTGTCTCACTGATACTCTCTACCGTGCTTTCTTCCTCACTTGACTCGGCACTTGAAGTTTCAGCCGCGGTACTTGTTTCGGCAGCTGCCGCAGACTCATTTGTTGAAGCGTTCTTAACCCAGATAGAGTAAAGTGTCCCAAGCTGAATATCGCTTGTTACGGCTGTAGCAAGGTCCTTTCTCATCTGTGCATCAAGTGCAATGATATCCTCAGACTTTGAAACCTCATCTACATACTTCTTTTCGTCCTCGGTCATCTTGTCGTTTTCCACCATATAGAAAGCGTCCTTAGGATTTTCCATCACATATGCCCAAGTAAGCATAGGCGCCTTTGTATCAATATCGTGGAATTTTACATTTGAACTGATAAATACCACATATGAGTTCGGCTCATATCCCTTTGTCACATAGGTAACGGTATCATCAAACGACTCATAAACCTTGGCTTCATCGTTAAGCTTAGATTGTAAATCTGCAAGTCCGTCCTCGTCACTTCTTCCGAATACATTGTACATTCTTCTTGCATCCGCATTGACCTTTGAGTACTGATAGTTCTTTACAAGCGCCACAATGCCCGGAATCGGATCCTTTTGCATACCGTAGGTCTTATAGTCCGATAATTTCTTTTCCTCTTCAGACATTGTAGACTCAGGTACCGTAGTTGTCTCCTCAGTGCTTTGAGTTGTTGTAGCGACATTCTTGCTGCATCCTGTAGCTACCGCCATCATTACCGCCATCATACCCAGCCCTGTTATTATTTTTCTATTCTTCATAACTTCCTCTTTATACCAATAATGCTGTTTAAACTGCTTTTATACACAGACTTGCCTTTGCAAAATCCATATAGACTTAAAAACATACTTTTATAATTTTATCAAATTTCTAAATAAAAATCACCTATCAATTTATTATAAAAAATGATATAATTTTCTAATATTTGTGATACCGATGTTTATTTGCATCAGGCATCATAATATCAATGTTGTATCAATAGCGTATCGGATAACGCATCAGACTCCGACTCTGAAGATGGTGGGTTCGATTCCCACTTGATACATTTTAAGGAGTAATATGTTAAAGGACGAAGTTTTAAAAATATTGCTTTCAAGCGGTAACCATGTCTCGGGTCAAGATATCTCAAATAAGCTTGGGGTATCAAGAACAGCTGTATGGAAAGCCGTCACCGCACTGAAAAATGACGGCTATGATATCAAGTCGGTCAATAATAAGGGATATCTGCTTACAAGAAATAAAAGTATCCTAAACGAAGCTGAGATAGAAAACTGCATGCATCTATATAATTGCAAGGTTTTTCCTAAGGTTTTATACTTTGACAGTATAGACTCCACCAATACCTATGCCAAAAAGGCGGCGGATTCCATTCCTTCGGATTTTCTTGTGGTAGCCGATACTCAGACCCTTGGCAGAGGCAGACTTGGCAGAAGTTGGAGTTCGCCAAGCTCTACCGGTATCTATATGAGCCTTTGTATCAGACCGAATATTTCACTTGAAAAGGCTTCCATGATCACTCTTATCATGGCAACCGCGATCTGTGATGCAATAGAGGAACTCTACCATATATCTCCTCTTATAAAGTGGCCGAACGACATTGTTATCAATTCAAAAAAAATCTGCGGCATACTTACAGAAATGAGCTGTGATATGGACGGTATAAAATATATTATATCGGGAGTCGGAATCAATGTATATGATACCTCATTCCCCGACGATATAAAGGATACCGCTTCTTCACTATTACTTGAAACCGGCATCAAGGCAGACAGAGCAAAAATAATTTCAAGCGCCATATATCATTTCTATGAAGACCTTGATACTTTTATGCAGACTGAGGATATGAGCGTTCTCAAATCAAAGTATGAGAGCCGTTTAGCCAATATCGGAAGAGAGGTCATGATACTTGACCCTAAGGGAGAGTACCCTGCCACTGCACTTGGTATTGACGAGACCGGAGCCTTACTTGTAAATGCAAACGGAAAAGTAAAGAGAGTAATAAGCGGTGAAGTAAGCGTTCGAGGAATCTACGGATATACATAAAAAATAACCCTTGTAAACTCAAGGGTTAAACTTAAAGCTGCTGACGGGACTCGGACCCGTGACCTCCTCACTACCAATGAGGTGCGCTACCACCTGTGCCACAGCAGCATCTACATCATATTAGCATAAAGATAAATAGCTGTCAATATATGTACTGCAACTTCAGTCGCCTTGACTTTTATCTTAAAGATGCTACTCTTATAAAAAAGGAGGTACTATGTTTAATATAACGGACGGTAGAATTTATATGAATGATGATGCGGGCAAGATGATTGCTGAGGTCACATTCCCTAACATTGATGACAATACAATAATTATAGACCACACATTTGTGGACGACAGCCTCAGAGGGCAGGGTATAGCCGCCAAGCTTATGCTTGAGGTAATAAACTATGCAAAAACTCACAATAAAAAGATAAAGGCAAGCTGTTCATATGCCGTAAAGTGGTTTGATAAGAACAAGGATGAGTATAAGGACATCTATTTAGGATAATATAAAGCATATTTTTTTCATATGTTTCATTATTCACTTGATTTACCTATTACCTACCTGTATAATAGGATTATAAATAAAGGTAGGTAATAATATGAAGATTTCAACAAAGGGACGATATTCACTGCTTGTAATGATTGACTTGACTGAGAATCAGTCGGATGATTTTATACCGCTTCGTGATATCGCCAAGAGACAGGATATATCGGAAAAGTACCTTGAAAGCATTATAAAACTACTTGTAAAAAACAAGCTTCTTGTAGGCTTAAGAGGCAAGGGCGGCGGCTATAAACTGACCAAGAGACCAAGCGACATCACGGTAGGTGAGGTACTTAGAATTGCAGAAGAAAATATAATGATTGATGAAGAAGATACCGACAGTATGTATCGCACCAGCGAATACCGCACTATAGATATGTGGAGCAGGCTCTCAAAGATGATCAACAACTTCTTTGACAGTATATCCATTGCGGATTTGATAGTGGAAGATCCGGGAAACGACTTTATCATCTAAAAAAAGGTTTTACCCTATACATTTGTATTCGGTAAAACCTTTTTTAATATATTATTTCTCTGCCGCTATCTTTGCTATCTCAACAATCACATCAATAGCCTTCTTTATAGACTCAACACTGACAAACTCAAACCTGCCGTGGAAGTTTTCACCGCCTGCAAAGATATTCGGAGTAGGCAGTCCCATAAATGATATCTTGGAACCGTCCGTTCCGCCTCTGATAGGCGCCTTGTTCACCTCTATTCCTAAGACTTCCATAGCCTTTGTCGCAATATCCACGCTTCTTGTGTCCTTCTTTATGATGTCCGCCATATTGTGATACTCATCATGCATGGAAAGCTTCACTCTTTCTATATCATATCTTTCATTGATATCCTCACAGACCTTCTTCACAATATACTTTTTATTCTCAAAAAGAGTCTTGTCATGGTCTCTGATAATATATGTCAGACTTGCATTCTCCACATTTCCGTGAGCCTCTATCAAATGTATAAAGCCCTCTCTGTTCTCGGTCTTTTCAGGCACACATATAGAAGGCATTGCATTTTGTATCTCTCTTGAAATAGTGAGAGCATTTATCATCTTATTCTTTGCATCTCCCGGATGTACACTCTTACCGAGTATATCAATCTTAGCTTCCGCAGCATTGAAGCACTCAAACTGAAGCTCGCCTACCGTGCTGCCGTCCATAGTATAGGCAAAGTCACAGCCGAAATCTTTTACATCAAAGTTATCGGCACCTACACCGATTTCCTCGTCACATCCGAAAGCCACACGAATCTTACCGTGCTTTATCTGCGGATTGTTTATCAGATACTCCATGGCAGACACAATCTCACATACCCCCGCCTTATCGTCGGCACCGAGCAGTGTAGTGCCGTCAGTAGTGATAAGAGTCTGTCCTATATAATTTTTCAGATTCACAAACTCCTGCGGTGAGAGCACAAATTTTCCCTCTCCAAGCACAATATCCTTGCCGTCATAATTTTCATGAATCTGCGGTGAAATATTCTCCGCATTAAAGTCGGCGGTGTCCACATGTGCAATAAATCCTATTACAGGAGCATTCTCCACATTGGCGGGAAGAGTCGCAGTAAGGAATGCGTTCTTTTCATTTATCTTCACATCTACAAGGCCTATCTCCTTTAACTCCTTGCTAAGATCTTTTAAGAACTCCATCTGTGAAGGTGTTGAGGGAATCACTACCCCTGCCTTTGTATCGTCAGATCTTGTATTCTTCTTAACATAACCTAAAAATCTATCTAAAAATTTCTCCATATTTTCCTTTCTATATTTTCCTTTCTATAATTTCACTTCAAATATATTCTGATCTTTGCATACGGATTCCAATATACTCTTTATATAAACTGAAGTAAAGCTCTCAGGCTGTTCTTCCCAAAGCCTTATTCCTTCTTCAAATTCATCGGCATCAAAAATCTCGCCTGCAAAATACTTCTCATTCATCTTTACAAAGGTCTTGCCCATTTTGTCAATATCAGGCTCACTTACATCCTCAAACCCGTGTGTCTTAAACAGCCTTACAAGCTGCCTTTCTCCCACACCGTCAAACTCATGTCTACTGATACTTTTAAAGCCCTCTACCGCTTCAACTTCCAAAGACTGTGTAAAATACTTAAAACTCTTACCGTCATATAAAATATTTGCAAAGTGATTCGGCGCTACAGCCAGTGAAGATGTAACTATTTCCGCCACACCCCTGTCTTCAATATGTTGGATATGCATATGACCGCTTAAGTTCAACTTTACATTGTACTTCTTATAAAGCTCTTCTATCTTTTGCGCATTCTTTATCATAAAACCTTCCGTAAACATAAAATTATGCTCCAAAAGGTTTTGATGGCTGACTCCAAGTATATGTACATCAGGCTTTGATATCTCCTTTAATACATCCTCAAGCCAAATAAGAGCCTGTTCACATAAATAATTTTGACCGTATGAGTTTGTATCAAGCATTATAACATAGAGACTCTTAGAAAGCTTAGCCACATAGCTTGCGGAAGTCTTATCAAAGTACTCTGCATGAGAGTAGCCGCAGTTATGATAAATCTCTTGAAACTCCTTAGCAGATACGCTCTCCACCTTATAGACCTCACTGCCGCGAAATCCCATACATCTTTCATGGTTTATATCGTGATTTCCCGGTATCAGATACACAGGCACCCCCGCACAAACTACCGTCTCAAGCTTTGCAGCCAGTTCTATATGACTTATTCTTTCACTGTTGAATGTCAAATCTCCAAGCAAAATCAGAGCATCCGGCTTTCTTTTTATAACTTCAAGCACAAACGCATCCACAATCTCTTCGATATATGTCATCACCTTGCCGTCGCCCTTAGACATCACATTGCAAAAGGCCTCTCCACCGTCATTGATACTCTTTGAAAGGTAGTGAAGATCTGTAGCCACCATAATATTCAAAGTTTCTTCACTCATACAAAATTCCTCTTAATCATAGCTTTCCAAGAATGAATGCTTAATGCCTTTCTTCTTATATGCTATCACCGTATCCAGGCTGACATTCTCCACACTCCTGAAAATATTCTTCTCAATATACGGATTCTTTGCAGCCAACTCCCTTATAAGTTTCTTTACCTCGGCTCTCATAGAGCCCTTGTCTCCGGTCTCAGATATCGAGCAGTTATCTGTAAGCCTGCAGGCACATCTGATAAAATTCAGTTCATTATACTTTGCCCAATGTATTATATCGTCTTCCCTTATCAGATAGAGCGGTCTGATAAGTTCCATTCCTTCAAAATTGGTGGAATGAAGCTTGGGCATCATTGTCTGTATCTGAGCCCCGTATAACATACCCATCACTATAGTCTCTATAACATCGTCAAAATGATGTCCCAGCGCAATCTTGTTGCAACCAAGCTCCTTAGCCTTGGCATAGAGATGTCCTCTTCTCATCCTTGCACACAGATAACATGGAGACTTCTCATCCTCCGCCACAATATCATATATGGAAGATTCAAACACCGTTATAGGCACATCCAAAAGCTTTGCATTGTCAAGTATTGTCTGATAATTGATATCGTCATATCCCGGATTCATCACCAAAAATACAAGCTCAAAGTTTTTCTTGCCGTGACGAAGCAACTCCTGAAAAAGTTTTGCCATAAGCATGGAGTCCTTGCCGCCCGATATACAAACCGCAATCTTGTCGCCGTCTTTTATCAGCTCATACTCATTGATTGCCGCAGTGAACTTCCTCCAAATACTCTTTCGAAATTTCTTTATTATGCTTCTTTCAATATCCTTAGCTTTATTATCTTCCTTACGGCTTTCACTCTCATTTTTTAAAAACTCGTTCAGCTTAAGCTTCATATAAGCTTCATAGCCGCCCTTCAGATTGTATACATTCTCATAGCCCAAACTCTCAAGTTCTTCACTCAGATATTCTGTCTTATTGCCTGTAGCACAGACCAGACATATCACATCACTTTTATCAAACTCTTCAATCCTTTTTAGCAATTCATCTTCAGCTATATTGACAGAGTTCGGTATATTGCCTCTTACAAACTCATGCTCAGGTCTTATGTCAATCACTGTTACATCCGGCTTTTCAAGCAGCTTCTCTATAACAATTTCCATTAAATCTGTTTCCTTACTATCAAGTAGTCGTCATTACTCCTATAATACGGGCAGGTGGTGTATTCGCTGCTCCTCATCCTGATGTAGTCGTCCTCATCCATATCCACATCACATATATAACCTTCCTCATCTTCGTCATATATATAATTTATGCAAAAATCGCAAATCATAGTATTACCTGTTCTTTTTCACTTCTCTTTGGTAGTCCTCAGGAGCATACTCCCTAAGCCAAATCTCCTCTGCCATCTCCAAAAGCTTGCTTCCGCTAAGCACCGCCTCAAATGCCAAATACTGTGCGGCTCTCTCACTCCTTGACAGCGGCACTTTAAGAGTCGGTGGAGACTTAAAGATTATATCATTATAATTGCTTTCCATCATCATCCTCATCGCTTTACCTGCTTAGATTCAAGTATAGCATATATAGTTAACGCACACAAATATAATAAAAAGAGCCCCTCAGGGCTCTTAAAAATCATTATATCAATCAGCCTTCCTTAGAAAACTCATCCTTACCTACTCCGCAGAGAGGGCAAACAAAATCATCAGGGAGATCTTCCCACTTTGTTCCCGGAGCTATTCCGTTATCAGGATCTCCTACTGTCTCATCATATTCCCATCCGCAAACATCACATACATATTTCATAAATTACACCTCTGCCTTCCATAAACCATGTAAATTGCAATACTCATAAGCTGCCGCTAATTTCTCACCATCCTGTAAAACAAACTCTGCATGCGGCTTATCCTCAGGTGTAAGTCCCTTATACTGCTTACCAAGATTTGTCTCAATCATGATAAACTGAATATAATGCTCAGGTGTCATAGGGTGATCAACACTACCTACATTAACAACAACCTTATTTCCTTCAACTGTAATTGCCGGTACGTGCTTCTCCTTAGCCGCGTCTGTTGTATTGGCCTTTAAAAGCTGCATCTCATCACCACAGCAAGTAAGTGTACCGCCACCGTTAACTACTACTGAAACAATCTTTCCACAGTGTGCACAACGATAAAACATATTTCCTCCTTATTTCTTTGCCTTTAACAAATCTCTTATTTCCTCAAGAAGAACAACATCATCCGCTTTTTTAGGAGCCTCTACCTTCACTTCCTCTTTCTTCTTAAACTTCTCTATAAGCCTTACAAAGAGGAATATACAGAATGCGATGATGAGGAAATCAACTACATTTTGGATGAATGAGCCGTATGCTATAGCGTTCTCAGCCACATCTCCATGTGCAGGGGTGATAACGAACTTCAAATCTGTGAAGTTGATACCGCCTGTCAGAATAGATATGATAGGCATAATCAAATCATTTACCAAAGATGTCACTATCTTACCGAAAGCCGCACCTATGATAACACCTATCGCCATGTCCAAAACATTGCCCTTAAAAGCAAACTCTTTAAAATCCTTTAACATTTGTCCTCCTATATTCTTCGGCCATGCATGAGCTTAATATAAATCAAATAACTAATTTAATTTTGCACAACCTCAATGTGCTACTATTATGTACCATATCTAAGAAAATGTCAAGTACTAATAATAAGAATTATTCTTGTTTTTAAAAATATACATATCCAAAATCCCTACAACACTTTACATAGAACCTTAACCGTCACAAAAAAGAGAGACACCCTCCCTTAGGAAAGTATCCCTCTCGCATTAGATTTATCAGATGCCATGAGGCTTCGCCACGCTCCACCTCAAGCCTATAAAAACCTATAAATATTTAAGATTATTCGCTAAGATGAATCCACCTTACTCTGTACTCAGATGTATTAACCTTGTAATCTTCTCCGTCCTTCTTTGTACCGCTCTTAACCATAGCACCTGTTGTATTAACAAGATATGCCTTTGTTCCTGAAGGAAGGTTATCAAGCTTGTACTCTGTATAATCTACGTCACCGTTTGACTTGTACTTCTTTGTACCGCCTGTACTATATGCATTGATAGCGTCGGCAACGTTTGCCTTAAGAACAAAGTTATCACTGTTGTCAAGTAAAACAATCTCTACCTTGTTATCACTGTCAGCTGTAACAAGCTTACCACCGATGTAGAGCTTGTGGTCCTTCATACCGTTGACACCAGTACCCTTCTTAGAACCGTTCTTTTCAAACTCGAATGTAAGCTTCTCGCCGTCAATATCAACGTTCTGCTTACCTGTCTTCATAGAACCGTCATCGCTTCCACCGAAGTAGTATGCTCTAAGCTCTCCTGAACTGAATAAGCCGTCGTTAGCCTTTACAAATCTGTCGTAGTTATCCTCTGTATCATATCTGTCCTTATCGTCAAGCTTCTCAACGATATCTCTTGAACTGATACCTGCACCTGCATGCTGCATCTGAAGTACTACGAAACCGCTGATCATTCTACCATAGTTATCGAATGCATACTTCTTACCGTTGATAGTCTTGATCTGGTTTGTAACAAGCTTTCCGTTACCGTCTGAGTAATACCAGTAGTCAGAACCGTCCTCATACTTATCCTTCTGGAGATAGTATCCAGGAGTTACCTTGAACCAACCCTTTGTATATCTAGCACCGTCCTCAGGTGTTGAGTAGTTCATGAATGAGTTGGAGTACGTTGCAAGACCCTGTTTACCGCCATCCTTAACAGATGAGTTAGATGTTGTAGCTTCTGTCACCCAACCTGCGTTCATACGTCCGTACTCATCAAAGCCGTACCTTCTGCCGTTGATTGTCTTACCTGTCTGCTTCTTCTCCTTCTTACCTGAAGCCTTGAAGTAGAACCATCTTGTCTGATCCTCATCCCAGTAGTAGTCACCAGGCTGAGCTTCTGACGCCTGATCGTCCTTTATAGCGATCTCTTTCCATCCTTCAGCCATAGCACCGTCGTTCTCATCACCGAAGTAGTAGTCAGCATCCTGCCAAGCGTTCTCATCGTACTGAGTCTCGCCGTTCTTTACCCAACCGTACTGCATCTTACCGTCAGTATTGAATGTGTACTTCTTACCGTTGATAGTCTTAAGAGAAACATCACTTGAAGCTGAATCGCTTCTCTTGTAAGCCTTACCGTTAGCTCCGAAGTAATACCACCACTGATTTGGCTCGTTCTCTTCGCCTGCGTTCTCATTATCAACTGCTACCCAACGATTTGTAACCATAACACCGTTTACATCAACATAGTATGTATCGTTGTTGTCATCGATAAGTGAATCAACAGCCATCTCACCGTTGTCATCAAGATAGTACCAGTAATCACCTGACTTCTGCCACTGCTCTGTTACCTTCTCTTCGTTTCTGTTATAATATACCCATGTTCCGTTCTCCTGTTGCCAGCCTGTAGCAGCAAATGCTGTCATAGCTCCACCAACTGAAAGAACAGCTGCTGCTGAAATTAATGCAGCAATCTTTGTTTGCTTTCTCATAATGAATGCATCTCCTTTTTGAAATCCTTTTAAAAATCTAATGCGTCCTTTGGGTAAAGGTTCTTTGTTAAGTCCTTTCCTTCAAGACACTCGTAGTATATAACTTTATTTTATATGTTACAATATATTTTCTTTTTCTGATTTCTTACGAAAACATTACAAAAGTTCATTTCTACTACGAATCTGTGTACTTATCCTATCTATTGTGCTAATATGTTCAATATGGATAATATTTTATTATTTTTGAACTTGCATGAGGAGTACTTATGAATAAATACGCTTATTTACTTAGAGAAATATTTGAATGTAATACAATCACTCAAAGAGAACTGGCACAAAAGATGTCGCTCTCACTTGGCAGTGTCAATACTCTTATAAAGGAAGCTATCGCGCTTGGATATATAAAAAAGTGCGACAACAAGGCTGTTTTAACCTCATCAGGACTTGACTATCTTTCTGCATTTAAGGTTGACAGAGCGATTATCATGGCGGCAGGCTTCGGCTCAAGATTTGTCCCGCTTACATTTGAGACTCCCAAAGGTCTCCTTGAGGTATTCGGCGAAAGGATGATTGAACGCCAGATAAAGCAGCTTCATGATGTAGGCATATATGATATCGTTATTGTTGTGGGTTACCTTAAGGAACATTTTGACTATCTTATTGATAAGTACAATGTCAAGCTTGTATACAATCCGGACTATTCCACAAAGAACAATATTTCCACCTTGCACTATGCCGCAAAGTATATAAAGGGCTTTAACGTCTACATATTATCTTCAGACAACTGGATGCGTGAGAATATGTACCACCGTTATGAACCATACTCATGGTATTCTTCTATATATATGGAAGGAAATACAAATGAGTGGGTACTTAAGTTTAATAAAAAGCATGAGATTACCGATATAAAGGTGGGAGGTAAGGATGACTATGTGATGTACGGCCCGGTTTATTTTTGTAAGGATTTTTCAAATGTCTTTATGCCTATACTTGAAAAGGCGTTTTTTACTCCGGGAAGTGATGACTGGTACTGGGAAAATGTTTTGATGAATGAGATAAAGGCTAAGAATAATGATTTGCCTGCAATGCATATCAATCAGCAACCTGATAATCAGGTCTACGAGTTTGAAAATCTTGAAGAACTTCGTGCATTTGATGACAGGTATAAGGAAAACAGCGGCAATGTCGCACTTGAGCTTATTGCAAAGGTCTTTGATATTCCACAAAGTCATATAAAAGGTCTGCGCACGCTTAAAGCGGGAATGACCAATAAATCTTTCTTATTTGAGGTGGATGGTCAAAGCTATATTTGCAGAATACCCGGCAAGGGCACAGATGTGCTTATCGACAGGAAGCATGAGTACGATTCATATATGGCGGTAAAGGACTTACATATCACAGAAAAAATAATCTACTTTGGCAGGGAAAGTGGCTACAAAATTTCAAAGTTTTATGAAGGTTCAAGAAATGCCGACCCTAAGAATAAGGAGGAGATGGGCAGATGTATGGAACTTTTAAAAAGTCTGCACGATAAAAATATAAAAGTAGACCACAGCTTTGATATTGCGGAGAGAATAGAGTATTATACCAAGCTTTGTAATGAAAGCGGCGGAATATCTTTTGAGGACGTGTCTTTTGTCAAAAAGAATATGCAGATATTACTTGGTCTGCTTGATCAGATGAAATCCGATAAATGTCTGTGCCATATTGACAGTGTTGCCGACAACTTTATCATCACGGCCGATGACAGGATAAAGCTTATTGACTGGGAATATGCCGGTATGGCTGAGCCTATAATAGATGTGGCTATGTGTTCCATATATTCCTACTATGATAAAGAGGAAGCGAACGCACTTTTGGAAAGTTACCTTCAGAGAAAGCCTACCGACTTAGAGTATAAAAAGCTCTATTCATATATGGCTCTGAGCGGTTATCTTTGGGCATTGTGGACTGTATATAAGTCAAATATCGGTGAGGAATTCGGTGAGTACTCTCTGAAAATGTACAGATACGCCAAGGACTTCTTTGTGGAGGCAATGAGAGATTAGTGGTTAGACAGGCGCTTAAGCAATGACAATTAACCCAAAATGAAGAGGCAAGGAGCCCTAACTCCTTGCCTCTTCTCTTGCGTGCCTACATCGGCAACACCTAATATGCTTCTTAGCTGCCCTTATTATAGGATACCTATCTATATTTAGTCAAGTATTTTTATTAATCCACGCTTACGCTTATTCCGCCTCTTCTTTCACTTGGCTGTATAAGCACCGTCACCTGATCGTTTCCGAGCCACTCGAAAGTATAGGACTCACCTGATGCCTGTCCGATAAAGGTCTTCCATGATATATCAGCTCTTATCTGAGGATCTCCCATACCGTTTTTACTGAACCAGCATATTACGGCGTCAGGGTCTACAGCAATGCTGCCCATAGATTTTACATTTGATAAAACCAAAGGATTGCCGTCAGACAGCAGTGCCACATAGGCATCATTGCCTCTGCCTACAAGTGTTGTAGTGGCAAGACCCTTTTGTGAAAGCACACCTATGCCCAAAAATCTTACCGAGTAGTCACAGTCATTGGTAAATGCCAAAATATTTTCAGACTCCACAGATACGGTCTCACCTATAGCCAGCTTATATACCACTACATGCTGTCCGTAGTGAGCGTAGTATGTTGTGGAATTGCCGTGCATATTCACCTTCATAAGAGGTATGTTCTCACCTGCAACTCTTCTTACCAGCTGTCCGAATATCGCCTGTCCTATACTGCCTCCCGGTCCAAGTATCATCTTCTCAAAAGAATAATTCTTTGCTCCGGCATTTTCACCTGCTATGAAGGCACCGGCCTTTGCAATCAATGTGTCATTACCTTCACAGGTAACCTTAAGTGTCAACTCGTTAATAACTTCAAATGTCAGCATACTTCCTCCTTATTCGACTGCTACTCCATAAAATTCACAAAGACCTGCCAGATCTTTGTTCACTCCGTTTCCTATTGCATTAAACTTCCATGCACCGTTGTGCAAATATATCTCGCCCATCATCATGGAATTGATATTGTTATAATATTCCTCCACCAAAAACGACGCCGACTCCGTATTGTTTAGCGGGTCCACTATCTGAATATAGGCATCCTTTAACATGCTGAAATTCAGTGAGTTTTCAAGTGCATCATTGATAGTCATTACAAAGACTATCTTTGCTACCGCCGGATTCAAAACAGCCGTGTCTATATCAAATACTTCCAATACATTTGCAGTCTCTACATTCTTAAATAATACACTTTTTTCAGGGCTGCTTTCCTGACCGTAGAATACAAAATAGTCATCGCCTACAACTTTTCCGTTTACTGCCAGCAAAAATGCCGATACATCCACATCGCAGGCGGGATTCTTCACATTCCATCCGAAGTTTACCTTTATCTTCTTTGAACTTAAGTCAAGCATCACCTTCTGCCCCTTTGAAACCCTCTTTGTAAGGCTTGGCAATATAATATGTTTTGACGAATTACTTTGTCCGCTACCTGCCACCTGTACACCGCCTTGACCGTACGCAGTCGGCCTTACAACATTTTGTGCTGCAGTACCTGACTGCACATTACTTCTTGTGGCACCGGTATTTTGTGAAGATGAGGCATCTTTTTTCTTATAATATGAAGTATTCAAGATTTCTACATTTTCACTTGTAAGTACTATGCCCTTTTTTTGATTCAAGTTTTCCAAATCACTTGCACCTACAGGTTTTGTAACATTCATTACAAAAGTACTCATATTCACCTCTCTTTCTTAACCTACATCAAGACCTGAGTGATACGAATAATTTCCGATACCGGCAAGTAGTCTGTGAAAATCCGTGTCCTCCAGCCTTTCAGGCATTATTTCTATATTTAAAAGTTTAAATATTTCCTCACATCTCTCAATACATCTGTCAAACAGCTCAGGGAAGCTTTCCTTAGAGTATATACCCTTATCCCAAGGATTTATCCAAATCTCATGATCCAGATTGAAAGTTTTCTTCGCATCGGGTATCTCATCGGAGAGTATCTTTTGTGATACTATCGGTGCTTTCAAAAAAATAGTCTCTATTGCATTTATCCTGTTCTTTTTTCTGCCTGTAGGATCCGCCAATGTCCTCACACCGAATCTCATCGCAAGCACCGACCTGTGTACCATTGCAGGTGTTACTCTGAAGTTGTTCTTATATGTTATCGGGTAATATGTCTTATTGATCACTCTTGCAAGAAAATCCGAGACAAACTGTATCTCAAATCCGTTTAAAGCAAGTGTCGCAGCCTGATTGAACTCCGAAGTCTTCTTTTTCTTGTATTTTAATAAAAGCAATGTATCTATATCGTTCTCAAGTGCCGCGTGCATACCGTATACATAGGCACTGTTTTTGCCCGTCTCATGTCCGATTCTGGCATATACATACGGATGGCAGATATAATCTCCCACATAGTGGCAAAGAAACCCTGCAATATAGCTGATTGCCTGCTGTTTCTTTTGTGTTGACTCCATACCCTGTATCTCATACATTGCATTTGCAAAGAAATCGTTTACATGGCTTTCATGCATATATGAGCCTACATTCCTGTAGTCTCTGTGTCTTAGTATCGGTATATTATAAAAGAACATATCCGGACCTTGCAGCCCAAGCTGATACAACCATCTGTATTTTGAGATGATATGCTTTAGCCCGGAGTTTTCAAGCTGTCCGTATGCCTTTACACCCAAGATATAATGTGTTGTAAATCCCGGCATTTTCACTCCTTAGTATATTCATAGACTTTTGTCAAATAGTAATCTGAAAAAAGTCCCTCATATTCATTAAAAGTATTTTTCATATTTAATTTCTTATGTGCAAAGCCTATATCTGCAAGCTCAATCATACCTTTATCAAATTCAGTATCACCTGCCGCAAATATTCTTTCACCTTTATATTCATTTATAAAGCGTCTTACCGTATCGGCCTTGTTTAATTTCTTCGGCATTATATAAAGCTTTTCTTTATTATATAAAACTTCCACCAAATCAGGGTCCAACTCGGACTTAAGGTCTTTTACCACAGCCTCAATATCATCACATTTTGTAAAGATAAAAAGGTCGTCTATATTTCTGCATTCAAACATTCTTCTTTTGTCTTTTCTAAGCATTTTGAATGCTTTTTGTCTTTCAGCGGCTGAATTCTCTATTATTTCAAGGCTCTTTAAATACCATTCATTATCCGAATCACCATTCTTTAAAAGCTGACCCCCGTTTGCACATAGTACATACTTTGGAACTATACTTAGGTTTATCCTTTCATACTGCATATATGTCCTTGTAGTAACAGGGACTATCAGAAGTCTTTCATGGAGTTTTTTCAAAAGTTCATAGGAGTACTTTGACATAAAGCTGTTATCTTCCCCTTTATAAACTTCCACGCTTATCCTTTTCTTTATATTCGTTTTCTTTGAATAAATCAAAGTATTGTCCAAATCTGTAAATAAAATATCCATAAAGACAGTTTAACACTTTTTTATAAAATAGTCATTTTAAAAAATTTTGAAGTATGCAGCAATTAAAAAAGCCCCGGGATTTCTCCCGAGGTCTATTTTTATTATTTTTCTTTTCTTCTAAGCAATACTATTAATCCGCATGATACTATCAAAAGTATGAAGTATCCGAAAGTATTTCTGCTGTCTGAAGTCTTCGGTACCGATAAAGCTTTTCTTGTGGATTTTGTATTATCCACAACATCAGCCTTAGGCTTATCAATAATGATCAAAGGTATTTCAGGGTTGTTTAACTCAGGCTTGTCAATCTGTGGCTTGACATCATTATTATTCACTACGGTAGCCTTTGCAGGTCTGACTGTTGAGTCGCCGCCGCTTCCTCCTTTGCTGCTGTTGGAGCGTGTAGCTATAGATGATGTAGCTCTAGGCCTTATTGTAAAGTCAATGTTCCAATCTCTCGGATCTGCTATAGTACTTGGTGTTGCAAGCTTTACATTCTCAGTTCCCGGAGTGATTACCACACTAGGATCCTTCACATATATATATTTAATCTCAACAGGATTTTCTTCGAATATACCGCTTGGGCTGCCTGATACCAAATCTAAATGATAACCCGGTATGTACTTTTCGCTTGTCTCATATGGGAGTCCCAGCTTTCTTGTTCCGTCAAAGAATTCTTCACTCTCTATCGGGAAGCCTGCTGAATTGATGTAACGGGCAATTACATTTCCTGCATTCTTTCTGCGATAGATAAAGTCAACTCTTTGTGTTCCCGGATCAAATACTCCGTTTGCATTAGCCGGCATACTGACAAGGTCGTAGTATTCAAAAGACTTAACCTCTGAAGTATAAGGCATTCCGATCTGCTCACTTCCGTTCAGTACCACGGTGTTTGCAAGTTCTGTATTTCCGTCTTCATCAAGATATCTGATAATAATATTTCCGGCATCCTGACGCTTATAAATATAATCGACTGTGATATCCGATGTTCCATATACTCCGTTTGCATTATTAGGAACTGCTACAAGGTCATAGTAGCGAATGTTCTTTTGTGGAGTAGTATATGGAAGACCGAGCTTATTGGCTCCCGGTAATAATTCAGTACTTTCTATTCTGTTTCCGTGAGTATCATAGTAGTTGGCTGTGATATCACCTGCATCATCTCTTCTGTACTCATAGGTGATGACATAGTTGACACCCGGAGTAAATGTTCCTGTATTGTTTGCAGGTGTAGGATTTACCACCGTAAAGTTGGTTATGCTTACAGGACTTGTAGTATACGGCAATCCCGACTTACTTGTTCCCGAGAAGAATTCATCAGGTGCCAATGTATTGCCTGTACCTGCTTCTACATGATGAACTGTTACATCTCCGGCATCATCTCTTCTGTAGTAGTATGTAACTTCTCTGTTTCCGTTTGCAGGATAGATGTCCGCATATCCGTTCGGATGAGCATCGACTACCGAATAGTACTGTACGCTTCCCGGATTTGTACTGTATGAAAGTCCGGCCTTTCCTGCTCCCGGAAGATATTCATCAGGCAGCAATGAATTGGTGGTTCCTGTTTCATAGTGATGTACGGTTACATTTCCCGCATCATCTCTTCTATAGTAGTAAGTAATCTCTCTAAGTCCGCTTGCCGGATATGTTCCCGTGTAATCTGTAGGTTGGGCATTTACTACAGTGTAGAACGGTATACTCTTAGCACTTGTACTATATGTGAGACCCGACTTTTCAGCTCCTGAGAAGAACTCATCATGTGAAAGAGTCGCATTGGTTCCATCTTCAAGGTAATGTACCTTTACATCTCCGGCATCATCTCTTCTGTATCTGTAATAAACTTCAACAGGTGTGCTGCCGAATGTAACCACAGGGTTTACAGGTGAACTTACCAAGTGGAAATGTGGGAAGGTCTTACTCTGTGTTGTATAGGTAAGTCCCAGCTTGTTGGTTCCGTCAAGTACTATGGCTGACGGTGTTCCTCCCGGAACGGCTGAGTATAACTCATTTCCCGTACCGTCATCTATATAGTGAACCGTTATAGACGATCCGTTATCTCTCTCATAGTAGTAGCTTATCTCCTGCGGTGCAGTAGTAAATGTAAGCAATGTAGGGCTTGGTGCCTGATAGAGGTGATAATTCATTATCTGTGCCGATCTGTCCTGTGACTGATAGGTAAGTCCAAGCTTTCTTGTACCGTCTATAACCTCAGGACCCGCGGCAGCTCCCACTGTAGGTGAATAGAGTTCCGTAGAACTACCTCTTTCATAGTGGTGAACCGTTATATTGCCTGCATTCTTTCTTCTATATGAGTATGTTACAGTAGTTGTACCGTCACCGAATACTCCGGATGTAGGTGTACTGCTGCTTATAAAGTCATAATTGTCTACAGGAAGCTGACTGCTGCTCCAAGCCAGACCTTCTTTATTGGCACCTGACAATACTGTAGGAGTATTTATCATAGTGCTGCTTCCAAGACTCTCAGGTCTTGTCAAATTATCTCCTGTATCAATATCTATATATTTTATAGTGACATCGGGTGAGGTATTTCTCTCATAGTAGTAGGTAACCGTCTTCGGCGTAGCATCAAATGTTCCGCTTGTAGGGCCTTGAGGTGTACCTACCAAATGATAATGAGGTATTGCATAACTTCCTGCCGTGCTTATATCTCTTCTGTATGTCTGATACGGCTTACCCATCTGCCTTGCACCCGAAAGCACTTCGGCTGCCGGTGTGGCTGAGGATGATGTGGCATACAGCTCTGTGGTTGTTCCCGTCTCGTAGTGGTGAACAGTTACATCATCCGCATTTCTTCTTACATAGTGATAGGTTACTGTAGTATCTGCCGTATAACTTCCGCTTGCATTTGCAGGAAGATTTGCAGTATCCACTTCAAAGTTAGGATCTGTTGTTATAGGAGCTGTGGTATATCTTGTATCCCTAGGCTCTCTTGTAGTCACATCAGCTACAAGATTGCTTCCGTCCTCATCCTTGATATGCTTAACTGTAAGATTATAAAAATCCGTCTTTAAGCCGAGGTTTTTTATAGCTGTAGGATTATCTCTTGTAAGATTTATCGCTACGCTTGACCAAGGTGTATTAGGTATCGGAGTCTGATCCGCATTAAGTACAGATGCTCTTGTAGTAAATGAAGTGAAATCGTTTCCGACTACAGTGGCACTGCTTTGTACATTAGGTGTGGCAAAACTGTCACTTGTCAGATTCTCTACATAGAGCTTATAGTTTCCTTCATTGCTCAGCTTATTTGTAAAACTTATATTTCCGTTTGCATCCGTTCTTCCGGACTCAACCACACTCTCGGTACCTGATGCGTCAAGCTTTACAAGTACATAAGGTCTGTTGGTTATATTAAGGTCTGTACTGTCATATACTCCGTTGCCGTTTAAATCATAAAAGGCATGAGTTGCAATATTGTACTTATGTGTACCTACCTGTGAATCTGTAAACTCATTTGCACCGTCAAGGTTATTGCCTCTCCATGAAGCCACCGAGTTGTTGGCTGTATCTGTAGCCGCATTCTCCTTTGTATCAGGCATCTCAACTTTATAGTTGAATGTAACCTCTTCATTTGCAACTACACTCTGACCGTTCTTTAAATCCGCTTTAAACATTGTTACAGCGGACCAGTCACTAATACTTGAAGCCGGCACCCATGTGGCATTTACATTACCGTTTATATTGTCGCTTGGATTATCTGTAGAATAATAAACGTCAAACTTACTGTTGTTTACAGTCACTCCCGATATAGCCTTAGGATATATCTTTGAGCCTCTGTCATGGTAAACTCCGCTTCCGTCTTTTACAATGAACTTGTCGTTGGCATACGGGAAAACATCTATTACATGGAGATCCTGTACAGGGTCGTTTGTATTGTTCCAAACTCTTACCTGATAATCTAAGATATCTCCCTTATCAGCTTTCATCTTGGTCTGATAAGCGCTCTCTGTAGAAAGCTTTACCTTCTTTCCGAGTACCATAGCCTGTGGAGGTACAAAGGTATAGTTATATGTTATTGTAGAAAGTCTGTCTGTAGTATTTCCGTTGTTATTTGCATCATACAGGTCAAGGTAGTTTGCAGTATCTGAGGAATATATAATTCCCGGAGCCGCACTTGAAGCCACTGTGGTATTATTATCCCAGCTGAGTATCACCTTTATATCATGTGGACCTCCGTCCATACCTGCTGTAGGTTTGAATGAAATATTTAGATGGTCAGTTCTGTCTTTTGTAAGGTTTCCGTAACCGGTAATTGTAGACCCCGGAAACGTTAAACCTGTAAGTTCAAACTCATATGCCGTCTTTCCGACATTACCTTTATAATTCGGTATAACCGTAGGAGTAGGATTAACAGTAAATAAATTGGCATTCATCTGCGGTTGCACACTGTCAAAGGCAAGGTCCGAATCTACTACAACCACCATCTTAGGGTTTACTGCAGCTCTCGGGTCCCAAAGTATACTGTTATACCAAATGCGTGGTGTTATTTTTATAGTTCCTCCGACACTTACGGTACTTGTAGCGGCGGTGTCGTTTATA
>NZ_CALLVU010000036.1 GCF_938015485.1 uncultured Lachnoanaerobaculum sp.
AAGGAGCCTTACCGCTTGCCCAAAGGCTCTCAAGCTTCTCCTTCTCTCTTTGAGTATCCATACACTGCCAGAAACCGTCATGTTCAAATCCCATAAGTTCGCCATCCTTGGCAAGTTTTAGCATAGGCTTTTGCTCAAAAATTGTAGCATCACCTTCTGTAATATAGTCAAATATATTTGGATTTAATACCATAAATCCGCCGTTTATAATGGCAGAATCATCTTCACTCTTTTCTCTAAAAGATGTAATGAGACCTGATTCTTCTTTTTGAAGCACACCCTTTTGCTGTGCCAGGCTTACAGTAGTTATTGTTGCAGTTTTTCCATGGCTCTGATGGAACTTAAGCAGCGCATCTATATCCACATCGGCAACTCCGTCACCGTATGTGAGCATAAAAGGTTCATCCTTTAAATGTTCCTTTGCTCTTAAAATTCTTCCACCGGTCATAGTATTCAGTCCTGTATCAAGTACTGTAACTTTCCAATCTTCAGCATTTCTTTGATGAACTTCCATCTTATTATTTTTCATATCAAAAGTTACATCAGAATTATAAACAAAATAATTTGCAAAATATTCTTTTATCTTATTCTGCTTATATCCTGCCAAGATTACAAACTCGCTAATTCCAAATGTTGAATAATATTTCATAATATGCCATAAAATCGGCTGACTGCCAATCTCAATCATTGGCTTCGGTTTCAAATGGCTTTCTTCAGAAATTCTTGTTCCAAGTCCGCCTGCTAATAATACTGCTTTCATATCTTTACCTCACGTTTTAAATTATAATATATTATCCATTTTCTCTAATCCACTCGGCTGTTCTTCGTATTCCTTCCTTGAAGTCAACCTCCGGTATCAGCCCTGTATCATCCTTGATAGCGTTTATATCAAACTCTTCATATGTTAAAGAAACACCGTTAAACTCCATTTCGCCAAATCCCATCTTTGCATCTTTATCTACAACATCTCTTAATTCAAGTAACAGCTCTTTCAGCGGTCTTGGATTCAGGCTACCTATATAATATGTTTTATTGTTTTTCCCAACTTCACCTATCTTTATAAATGCATTTATTGCATCATCTATATATATAAAATCATACTTTTGTGTCCCCGAAGAAAATGCACAGTGCTCTCCATTTATTATCTTTCTTATTGTTGTATTTATGAGCCTTGGACTTCTCTCACCCGGTCCATATACATTTGATACAATACCTCTTATATAATCTATCCCAAGGCTGCCTGCAAGTGTTCTTGTCATATAATCTGCAGCTAGTTTTGCTGATTTATAAAGTGTACTTTTATTTGGAGTAATCTCGTGTTCCATCAAAGCTGCAATCTCATAAATCATTATACTCGAAGCAAATATAAATCTCTTGCACCCTATTCGGTGACACGCATTTATAGCTTCACATGAAGCTTTTATATTTGATAACTGTACATTATAATCAGCATTGAAAGAATTTGATACTCCTGCCCATGCCAGATGATAAAATTCATCCACATGTTCATCACCTATCACTTTATCAAGATTCTCAAATCCTCCAAAATTATCCTTAAATACTTTTACATTATGCAAACCATCTACTCTGTCACTTTTTTCTTTTACAAACGCCAAAACTCGTACATTATTTTCGGCAAACTTTCTACATAATGCAGACCCTATAAACCCATTTGCTCCGGTAACTATTACAGTTTTCACCTTTACTCCTTATCCTCCTCTTTAAAGCCAACTCTTTTTTGCTCAATAACAAGTGGCCTATCCATTACTCTAATATTTATATTAAGTATATATTCTCCTAGGAAACCTATAAAGAATAATATTACTGATCCCATAAAGAACATACCTACAGACAATCCTGCAAGTCCAAGCTGGAAACTATCCCAATTAATTAGTTTCATAACAATTGTAATTATTCCTAATACAAAACATATTCCGGACATCAAAAAACCCATAATTGTTGCAAGTCTCATAACCACTTTAGAATAAGATGTTATTCCAAGCATCGCAACATCATACAGCTTAAAGAAATTAAATGTAGACTTTCCTCTTTCTCTCTGTTTTTGCTCATAATAAACCTCTGCCCTTTCAGGTCCAAGCTCTGCCACTATTCCTCTAAGATATGGATTTGAATCCTTAAGCTGTTTCATAACATCAATAAACTTTTTATCATAGAGGCCAAATCCTGTAAATTGTTCTATATGGTCAATATCAGCTATTTTTTTTATTATTTTATAATATACTCCTCTAATTAAATACATAATAGGATTCTCTCTACTTCTGTTTTTGATTCCTATTACTATCTGCTTTCCTTTTTCCCACTCTTTAACAAAATCCACTATGACTTCAGGCGGATCTTGCATATCTGCAAATATTAACACAGTGCAATCTCCTGTTCCCTGCAACAGCCCATAAAAACAAGACCTGCTGAAACCGAAGTTCTTAGCATTGAATATCGCCTTAACTCTACTGTCCTTTTCTGATAATTCTTCAATTATTTCTCTTGATCTGTCCAAAGAATAATTATCAATATAAATCAGCTCAAAATTATAATTACTGAGACTGGTATCAAAAATTTTTTTTATTCTATCATATATAAGAGGTATGTTCTCCTCTTCATTATATGTAGGAACCAGTATTGAAATTGTTTTCATATCACTTCTCCTATTAAATACACAAAAATAGTTAAATCAACCGGTTCTGATAGTATTTAGTATTTTAAATCCTTAAATATTTCAATTTAGTATACATTATGTTAATACAACAATATCCGTCCATTACTCTTTATGTTTCTTTATATTGTATAACTATCCATACCCCCATCAGCAAGTTCTACACCTTTATCATACATTGCAACAAGAGTAGTATCCTCCAAATAGTCAAAACTATGCATAACGAACGGAAGTACTTCAAACATATCTCCATCTTTAAAATCATACTCTTCTACTATACCATCTTTTTCAGCAGTAAACTTAAAATGTCCTGAGATAATATAAAAGACTTCTCTATTTATTTTATGATAATGTCCACCACGGAACACACCTTTTTTTGATGTCACTACATTCATCTGACTATACCCTTCATGTACCAACTGTACAAGAGTCCCTCTGTCATCGTTAAACGTAAAATCAGGCTTTAAAATATTAATTAACATATTTACACTTTCCATATAATAAAAGGTGTTTTCTTTATAAGAATACACCTTTTGTCTTATTCTTTTTTAAAAATAAAAAACTTACTTGCAATATAATTTATAATGATAACCAGTATATTGATAATTATCTTTGATAATGTATCGTCCAAACTTATTATACTTACAAAAAGCCACATCAAAACTGTATCTAAAATACCGGTTGCAAGCCTTGCTGATAAGAAGCCGACAAATTCTTTCATTGCTATCTGAGTTTCCCAACTCCTGCTTTCAAATACAAAAAGCTTATTCGTAATAAAAGCAAAAATAAAAGCCAAAATCCATGCAATAATATTGGCTATAAGAAAATATTTCTTTCCAAATGTATTTGCTAAAACACGGTAAGATACTATATTGATAACTGTAGCTCCTACACCAAATACACCATAAAAAAATAATTCTTTATACTTAAACCATAAATTTTTAATCATTAATAAGCTCACTTCTCTTTTCAAATTTCACTTTGAAAGCAATCTTTAAATATTTAAAAGTTTGAAGAAGTGAATTTTGTGATTCACCTTCTTGTCTTGCTGCCCAATTGGAAGGAATCTCATGTATCTTAACTTTTAATCGTATAGGCTTTAATGCTGTCTCCAGAAAGAAAGGATGCTTTAACTCCTCCCATTTTATTCTCTGCATAATTTTAGTCGGAGCAAGCCTGTACCCAAATGTAATATCTGTAAGTTTTACACCATAGAAAACAGCAAACATCTTTTGAAAGAAAAAATTTAAAACAAGCTTTACTTTACTATACCCTGCAAAGCTTCCCTTATGTAACCACCTTGATGCCGTAACCATATCGTTTGGATATCTTTTCCCCATTGTAATAAAATCTTTTACATTATGAGGATCCGTTTCCAAATCAGGCGCCATCATAAGTATATGACTTCCTGTAGCTTTCATAAATCCGTCGGCAACTGCGCCTCCTGCAAACGGCCTCTTCTGATATAGAATATGAAGTGGTACTCCAACTTCTTCGCACACCTTTTGGGATTTCTTTATAGCCTCTATACTCTCAGGTAGTGTACGATCACAAACTACTGCAATAAACTCTTTAATATCTTTATGTTCACATTCTTCCAATATAATATCAACTGTTTGATTGAATGAAAAAGATTCATTCAATGTCGGAAGAATGATTGAGACATTTTTAAATTCTTTTGTTTCCACAATTCCTCCTAAATTTCCAAGCTTATTTCACTCAATTTGAATATAGATTTCAACAACTTATTATCCATCATTGTCGAACTTGCTCTCTTTGCCACAAAAATCCCTTCCGAGTCCTCTACCTTTATGGCTCTAACCAAACTCTTATCTACACCAAGTTTATCGGCAATTATTATACCAACATCATACTTTGATAGGGACTTATCAGATGAAATATTAACTACCGGATGCTTATCTCCCATTTCAATCAAATCCACAAGATAATCTGCAGCCTGTCTAAATGAAATAGTGGAGCGATATGAATCACTGAACATGTCCATTCCGTCTCCGGATTTTAAGTTCTCCACAATATAATCATAAAAATGTTTTTTAGCGGACAACAGACTTGTTCCTATCAAAAAAGGATAACGTACTACTTGATATCCATAAGTATTTACTATTTTTTCTGCCAAAGCTTTTTGTTTTCCATATGTATTTACAGGATTGGTTTTATCATCTTCTTTAAATACTTTTCCATCTATACTGTTCCCGTAAACACTGTCAGATGACGGATAATAAAATGCACTGACATTTTCCATTGCATTAAGGAAGAAAGATAATGCGGTAATATTAGTATTCCAGGCTATTCTCGGATTTTTTTCAACTAAATCCGGATTATGGTATGCTGCAAGATATACAATCTTTTTATCTTCATTTTTATACTCATTACAAAAACTGTTCACAGCATCAAAATCACAAATATCTAAATTCTTCCATGTTATTCTTTCATCCTTTAATGTATCTCCTACTAAAGAAATATCTCTACAACAAGCTACGATTCTTTCCTGTGTTTTATTCAAAATAGATTTTAGGATATATGATCCTAAAAATCCATTTGCTCCAATTATACAATACATAACAACCTCTACAGATCCTTAGTAAGTTCCATTGCGTCGAGCATACATAAATCCATATTTTTATAATTCCATGTTGCCCATCTTCCAAGAAGATTAAATGTAGAATCTCCTTTAAAATACTCTTTGATTCCGTTTACATTTGTATCGTATGCTTTATCATGTATAACATACGCATACTCAGAAAACTGATGGTCAAGAATCTGTTCAAATCCAAGTTCCTTTGGAAGTGTATTGTCATTTACTATATCATCAGTCACTTTGAAACTTGTACCTATAACTTCAAGCGCACCACAACCTCTTGTTGTATCAGGATTGGCATACGGAGTTAATGCACTTTGATATCCCACACGATGGCACTTATAATCATGTGAAGGTATATATAGCCAAGTAATATCTGTCTTCGGGCAATCAAACAACACGGTTGTCAAGCTGTTATACTTTAATCCCTTTATCAATTCTACAATCTTATCAGGAAGCTGCATGATTTGTGGGAGCTCCGGTAGAGGAATAGTGTTGATGATTTTATCGTACTCACCTTCACCGTTTATATTCCACTTTTCATTCACCTTTTCTAACGACTTGATTGTAAAATCGGTATGTATATTTAATCCCTCACCGATAGCATTTACCATAGACTGAATACCACCGTGAAGCGGATAGTAGAATGATGAATGCGGCATCTTTCTTTCCTTCGGATCTTTCAAAATTACTGAACGAATAATTTCTTTTTTAGTTGGAAGAGGCATCTTTCCTCTCATCCATCCCGTTCCCATATCCTCAAGCGGATAAGCCCAAATTTTTTCGTTGTATGGAATCATATAAAAATCTGCAATACTCTTACCAAAATTCCATGTCAACCAATCCTTGAAATTATCAGGTTCCGGTCCCATCTGTGACAGTACAAAATCATGAACGCAATCTACTGCATCATCCGCATCCAACTCACAAAGTGAAAGTTCAAAAGGATATGATACATATTTGCCTGAAAAGAAAATCTTAGCATTACGATCGGTATATTTCCAATTTTCCTTTGGATAAATAGAAAATACCCAATCCATTACTTCCTTATGCTTTGAATTTAATATATGACCTCCATGTGGATCATATAACATTCCGTTCACATAGCGACTTCTTGCAAGTCCACCAATTGTCGGATTTTTCTCATAAACGACAACTTCATGACCCTTGTCGTGTAACATTCTGGCAGCACTTAAACCGGATACACCGGCACCTAAAACAGCTATTTTCATTATTACTCCTTTATATAACTACGATACTCACAGCATCACTTTCTACCATATTTCTTTTATGTAAACAAAGGAAATGTATCAGCTGTAAACCAATACATTTCCATATGATTTATCTTGTTAAGAATTCATGTCCGCCTTTTACTCGATCTCTCCAATAGTTCAAAAGATCTTCCATAGTCTGCTCAAATGGAATTACCGGCTCCCAACCTGTATGAGCAGTAAACTTTCTGCAATCCGGAACCTGAAGATCTGCATCAATAGGACGTAATCTTTCCGGATCCACCTCAATTTTAATCTTATCCTTCATTGGTGACATGTTGATCAAAGCATTTAAAGTATCTCCAACTTCACAAGTATATCTACCACCGATATTGTAATATTCTCCGGCAACCGGATTCTTTGTTACCAGAATGTAATATGCACGAACCGCATCTCTTACATCAGCATATGTGCGAAGAGACTTAAGGTTTCCGACCTTAACAACAGGTGGGAGCATACCTGCCTCAATCATAGCAATCTGCTTTGCAAATGTAGACTCATGGAAAACATCTCCTCTTCTAGGTCCCGTATGAGTAAACATTCTTGTAGTCATTACTGTCATCCCAAATGCTTCTGCATAATATCTTCCAACAAGATCTGTTCCAACCTTTGAAATAGCGTATGGTGAAGCAGGATGGAAAGGACAATCCTCATTTATGCCCTCTTCAGGTTTCTTATCTGCCGGTATCTTTCCAAACACCTCTGAAGAAGCGCAGACATGAATTACAGGCTTATAACTCTCATCTGCAACCATTGCTGCATGAACAGCTTCAAGTAATCTACATGTTCCAAGTATATTTGTATTTAAAGTATCTATAGGAGCTGTAAAGCTGGTCTGTGGATAACTCTGTGCAGCCAAATGAAAAATATAATTTGGCTTGATTTCTGTAACAACACGATATAGTGACATCTGGTCATTTAAGTCTGCATACTCAAAGAATACTCTATCCTTCTTATTTACTCTATCCAACAGATGATCTACATTGTCAAGCGGACTTCTCCATCTACATACACCATAAACATCCCAATCTGTCTCTTCCAAAAGGAAATCAGCAAGATGAGATCCAACCATTCCTGTAATTCCTGTAATTAACGCTTTTGTAGCCATACTACTCCTTTCTTATGAACCTTCCTTAACAGATTCCAAATCAAAATACTCAGGTCTAAAATACATAATTCTCGTTCCCTCATTTTCAAATTCAAAAGGAACATAGACCAAGTCCTCAAGTGCTTTTTTCACATTTTCTTGATATTCCGGTTCTACATAGAATAACAAGAAACCACCACCACCGGCACCAAGTAACTTACCACCTGTTGCACCGGCATCTATTGCCTTTTTGTATAAAATATCAATATCATTATTACTGATATCTGATGTAATACCTCTTTTAAGTTTCCAAGTATAATCCAGTAACTTGCCGAATTCCTTCAAATCCGCCTTAGAAACAAGCAACTTTTGAACGTCATCAACCAATGCCTTCATCTCTAAAAGCTCAGCCGTCTTATCCTTTGTAGCTTTCACTTGATTCTTGGCGATATCACTTGAGAATCTTGAAAAACCCGTAAAGAATAACATCAACCTGTCATTCAAATCTTTCTTTCTGTCTGTAGAAAACACCAGTGGTGTAACAGTATATCCGTCATCTCTAAAGTCTATTCTGTTAAATCCACCAAACGATGCCGCTATCTGATCTTGAATGCCACCCGCTTCATTACACAGAACTCTTTCTATATAGATAGCATCGTCTGCAAGCTTTCTTTTATCAGCGTATTTTCCTTTCAATGCATAGCAGGCATTCAACATACCAACTGCAAATGAAGAACTTGTTCCAAGTCCGGATCTTGCCGGAAGATCAGCCTCATACACTACTCTGAGTTCATGCATATCTAAATATTTCATGATATTCCTAACAGCCGGATGCTGAATCTCATCAATTGTCTTAGTTCTTTCAATTATTCCATAAGTTATTTGATTTGAATAATCAAAAAATCTTGGTAAGTGACGAACAGTGGTATAACAGTACTTATCAAAAGTAGTTGAAATAACTGCTCCACCATGCTCCCTATAAAATCCTTCATAATCTGTTCCTCCACCGAAGAAGGACATTCTAAATGGTGTCTGTGCAATAATCATAATCTCTCCTGCATAACAATATGCACTCCTTTTATTCTAAAATATATTTAAGTATTAGTTAATATCTCACAATAAAATATCATAAATAATAATAATAATCAATAAACCATCTATGATATATTGTTTCATAGATATTTAATTCCCAATCTAAGAAATGAACTCTCTCTTATTATCACAACTTTCTAATGTGTTTTCAATTAAACTTACTTTAAAACCTAATTCTCTGTATAATTCGCCATCTTAACTACTAACACATCGTCTATCTGTAATATAGACCCCTCATCCGGATAAACTGGTGCTTTCTTAAATTCATCACTTTTCAATATTTTTTCTGTATCCTCAACATTGCACCAGTTTATGCTTGTATCACCCAAATATCTCTTGAACACTTCTGACCAACCACGAAAAGAGTATGGGTAAGAATGCTCATATATATATCCCAAATTGGCATGATAATTAATATATTCTGACATGTAATCTTTCCATTTATAATTTCCATCTGATGGATTGCCATAAATCCCTACTTTCAACTCATGATTTGTAAGTGCACCTTTATCTTCCAATTTACTATATATCCTATTTGCCAAAAATAGCGTCTGATCTTCATGTCTTTTTTGTTCTACTCCATCAACATTATTAATAAAATTATAATTTAATGCAAGAAAAAGTAGAAAAATAGCTAATATACTTCTCATTAATTTATTTATTATCTTATTTTCTTTCATCAAACTATAACTTAAAGTAAACAGAACAACCGGGAATACCATCATTGGTGCAGTCAATAAAATAAGCATCCCTGTACCAGGTATAATAATGTCTATCAAGTTACATGCAACAGGTGATAATAACAACAAAATACAAACTAATATTATTTGAACTCTTTCCAATTTTTTTTCTTTAATAAATACTATGATGCTGGCAATACTTGTAATTCCAAGTATTATATAAATCATTGATGTTCCAAATGAATTTGACATACTAAGACTCTTAGTAAAATAAAAAGAAAAAAATTCCCTATAGCTTTGAGGAATGGATTCCGGCAATTTTTTTATAATATTTGCTATATTAACCTCACTTCCCCCCTTATATGCAGAAATTTCCACATTATATACTATCAACGATATTTTTAGCCCGATATAGTAAAGAACGCTACCCATGATAACCAATATAGCAAAACTTAAAAATTTTTTCAAATTTTTTTTATCAATAAGAACTTCCTTTATTACAAATGTCAGCCCCACTATTCCAGTAATTCCAATATTTGACTGATATATACTAATACTAAATGCAAGGCTAAAGGCACCTAAAATAATAGCAAGCTTATCTTCTTTGAAATATTTCCAAATCCAAATAGAAAAAACAGCAAAGAATACACTTGCACCATTTGCATCTGAACAGAATGGAAATGTTATTACAGCTATACTATACGGAGATGCGATGATTAAAACTAATACAATAATTTTAACCAATTCGTTTTTTACTTCATATAAGTCCACAATGCAAACGCCTGCAAGTAAGAAAAAGAACATTGATATAAATGAAGTAAAATATCCGGATGAAAATCCTCGATTTAATGCATAAAACAAATACAACCCATATCTTCCAATTTGAATATCCCAACTTCCCAAAACATGAGGTATTCCACGTATAAGTGTATCCGGATTAATGACTTCATTCCCCCAAAATACATATGTTCCAAAGGCACTTATTACAAATGCAATTAATGCGCTTCTTATATTATCTTCATATACTCTTTTTAAATCACAAATAAATTTTCCCATACATAATGCTCCTATTACTACGGTATTTATAAATTCATATATTACTACCTTACTTATTAAAAGTAGTTGAAATAACTGCCCCCACCATGCTCCTTATAAAATCCTTTATAATCTGTTCCTACACAGAAGAAGGACATTCTAAATGGTATATGCGCAATAATCATAATCTCTCCTGCATAACAATATGCACTCTCCTTCTTTTTTAACCCTAAACCCCAATATAATCCTATTCCAATAATAAAATATCATAAAAGATATCAATAATCAAGAAATCTACTGCACTATTAGAGAATTATAAGTTTCTCAACCATGTAATACGATATCATACTCACCTGTTAAAATTAGTGTATACTATCATATTTATAAATATATCTGTATATTTTAATTATGATAATATATAATTACTATACTTCATCAGTTCTTTATTTTCTTAGCAACAATATAAAAATCCTTTTTAGGATCATAACTCTCTGCAGGTAACTCATAACAATGTGGCGGATTGTACGTTCCCCTGGCCATATCATGTGGTGAAAATTTTTCGGTAATAATTTCAAATCCAAATTTCTTAAACTTCTCTGACCACCACTCATATGGATGTAAATTCACATGCCAATTTACACCTGTCTTTTCATCTATATCATCCCAATTTGCAATTGATCCGACAAAAATTCCACCTATTTTTAAATGATCCTTTATATTTTTCAAAAGAATATCTAAGTCACTTTCTCCAATATGTTCCAGCATCTCCCATGCAGAAATGACGTCGAATTCTTTCCTTATCCCATCCTTTTTCAAAGTAAAAGGTTTAGTGACATCACATGTGAATAAATTTTTTGGTATAACTCTCCAATGTGCTCTCTGTTGTCTAAAAGACTCGTCACTACCTTCCAGTCCTACTGCCTCGTGCCCACGTAAAAGTGCGTCCAATACAATACCACCACTGGAACATCCCAAATCTGCAAATGCCAATTTATCCATATCCTTAAAATACATCTCACACGCATGAATAAATCTTGGATATCGTGTATCATCTCTAATAGTACCATGTGGGACAATATGATCATTACTTTCATAGGCTACAGGATATTCAGTTTCCAGCTTAATTGCTCCAGAAGTATTTTCTATATATTTGTCTAATAATACGAATATGTCTGAATAGCAAAAATCTATATGCTTATGAACCATAGTAAATCCATCAACCACTTTGTCGGTTATATTGCTTTCCGCCTTCCAAATTCTACTATCAAATGTTTGGCTTAGATTCTTTTCCGCTTTCCAAATTCTACTGTCAACCGATTGATTTATAATCTGTTCAGCTTTATAAATCCTACTGTCAAATGTTTGACTTAGATTTTTTTCCGCTTCATATACTCTACTGTCAATCATAGACTCCACAGCTGTACTCTGTGAATTTACTATATCCTTCAAATTACTAATCTGTTCCTCTAATCTTTTGAAAGAATATTCTGCTTCAGTCAATAGAGCAGCATTACTATTTTCCTGAATCCTATACAAATATTGTTTTAGTCTAACTTCCGAGTCTCTCATATGATTCAAAATATCATTTTTACTGTCATTCAAATGACCGTCTAAATCCCAAATCTGTTTTCTAATTCTATATTTCATCCCATGTTTAAATGGAGAATAAAGTAGCTTTAGAATCTTCTTAATACCCTCTTTCAAAGAAAACGTACTTACATTTTTGACATCTTCTCTCGGATACTTTTTAAATAGTTCATCAACAGTTAAAACCTCTTCCAAATCATGGCCATATGAGTACTTTCCCAGCACCCACCTCCATCTTCTGTTGATAGCCATCAATAAACTCGAGTCTTTATACTCTTTATACTCTAAGTTATTCTTTGCCATCTCTCTTAAAATGGACTCTTCTTCTTTTAATGCTGATCCCCTTTTGTCACTATCTACCTCTTCAAACCTATTTTCCCATCCCGTCAAAAATGGTATATGTATCTTAGGTACTTCCACATGTAGATACTTTGATAAATTGTTTGATGCAATCTCTGCTGACTCAGCTGAAAGAGCATTAAACTTTTTTTTTGTAATATTGTCAGAACCAATTCTATACTCACCAAGGACTTCTTTCAAATTGTGAAATTTAAATTTATGTACAGCTCTTGTCCATAGCTCATAATCCTCCGCCTTTTTTGTATTATCATAGAAGAGATTATTATCCAAGAATAAATCTTTTCTAATCATAATAGTTGAATGGCAAACTTCACAACCGTAAATTAATGCAGCTTTAATATCTTCATGCTCTACTGCTACCTCATGTATAAAATCATTGTCGACACCGAAATGATGTTGTCTGCTTCCACATAAACCATAATCTCTGTGTTTTTCCAAAAAATCAGCTTGTAGCTCAAAACGATCTTCTCTAGCCAAATCATCTGCATCAATTCTTGCAATATACTTTCCTCTTGCAATCCTTATACCCTCGTTCAATGATTCTGCCAACCCCAACCTTGTCTCATTCCTAACAAGTCTTATTCTGTCATCTTCAAATAAACTGATTACTTCTGCAGTTTCAGGGCTACTCCCTGCTTCGTCAATAATAAGTACTTCAAAGTCGGAACAAGTCTGTTCAAATATTGACCATAGTGTTTCAGCTATATAATTCTCACTATTGAATGTAGGCATTAGCACTGTTATCAATGGATTTTTTGATGCATACTTACTTTGTTTATAGAATTCTTCATGATAAAAGAGAGAATTCTTATATAGTACATTTAATTTATTTCTTTCGTAATTATTACTGCATGCCGGCAACATAAATTCATATCTTTTTTTCATCCTCTGATGACAATTTCTAAAGAATTCTCTTCCTTCATCTTTTGATTTTCTCATTATTGAAAAGAAAAAACGCTTCATAAGTAAATCTAAATCTACTAATGTCTGTAGAATTTCTTTATCTGATTTACTAACATAAGATGATGAAAAAGACATAATATCTAATTCTTCCGGTTTTACTTCTAAACCACTGTCTTTAATTTTTCTAATTATATTATCATCGTTATTGTACATATCTCACTCCTAATGCATTTTAAGTACAAATCTCCTTATACTTCTAATAATATTTAAAACATATGCCGATGGTAGTATACCAATTTTCAGAAATATTTTTTTTACAATTCCCATATGTTTCATTGATAAATATATTTTCTTGTTTTTAACAATATACTCTTTTGATTTGTTTTTATCTTCTAAATCAACGTCATAAATCATAACAAATGATAAAATATATTGTAAACTTAATTTATTTATCAAAATATCCTTATACAAGAAGTCTGCTTTTGATATTCTTTTTACGCTGATACTTAGCATATCCATCAAGTCAACCACATGTTTTAATGTAACTTTATTGGCCAGTGAGCCTTCTCTACCAATCCTATAGTAATAATACGGTTTTCCATAGAAGGCAAACTTCTTTGCCGTCAAAATAACTCCGGTAGCAAACTCAATATCTTCGCTGTAAACTCCTTCCAAAAAAAACAATTTATTTTCAAGAATAAAAGTTCTTCTTAAAACATACTGCCATACATTCCAATAGTTTCTCCTCTTTTTAAGGAATACCTCAAGGTATCTATTATCATATATAAGCTCTTCACCTTCAATAGTATCAACCTGTGATATATTATCTGAGTTTCCAACTATATAATAATCTGAGATAACCGCATCTACAGGCATCCTACTCTTCAAGCTTTTCATAAGATTGGAAAACGCTGTAGCATCTATATAGTCATCACTGTCAAAAAAAGCTACATAATCACCAATTGCATATCTCAGTCCGACATTTCTCGCATTTGAAAGTCCGTCTCCGTCTTGACTTACTACCCTTACCCTATCACTATACTCTCTTTGTATCTCATTTGCAATGTACTCACTTTTATCGCATGAAGGCTTTACAACAAGTATTATTTCATAAGAAAAGCCATTGCAATCAAGCATTGACTTAATGCAAGTTTTCAGATATTTCTCTACCTGATATACCGGCACAATAATACTTAACAGCATGGCTTTCTCCCTTCTAGAATAATTCTTTTATTTTCTTACAAATTTTTTTTATCTTTGCTTTTATACCCTTATTTTCTTTCCAAAAATAATAAAAGCGATTTATATATGGGTTAGGATATTTTATTCTAAAGATAGAATCTATCCCACCAACAACATCAACCATTCTATTGAACGGCTCTCCACCTCTTGCCCATGCCCATTTCGCACGAATAGACCTAAGCAATTCAGCTTCATCAAAAAACTTTACTTCCCTATTTTTCTCATAAATCTTTATAAGTACATTTTTCAACGATCTGTAGGCTTCTTTTTTCTTATTTCTATCTTTTATTTCAAAATAGTCATTCTTCCAGTTATCAAAGAGTACACTCTCATCATCTGAAAGCTCGAGACCTATAGTTCTTTTCAGTGTTTTTGCCACTATTCTGCCACTTTCAAGGTGAAGCCTCGACTTCTTCTCTAATGTGATATTATCTTCGCCAACACGATACTCTCCAAGTACTTCCGGAATATTTGCGATATCTCCAAAGTCAATCACCCTGCTCCACAGTTCAAAATCTTCCGCCAAATAAGTATTATCATAGTATAAATTATTTTCTACAAAAACGCTTTTCCTTAACATCAAAGTAGAATGACACAGGTCACAGAAAAAAACCGCATTACACTTGCACTGCGCCGGTTCAGTTGCCGGTTTGTGTATCCAGTCGATATCTACTCCGAAGTGATGCTGATACGAACCTACTACAGCCACATTTGGATGGCGGTCCAGAAAATCCACCTCTTTTTGAAATCTGTCTTTTCGCGATATATCATCTGCATCCATTCTTGCTATGTACTCGCCGGTTGCCTCTCTCATACCTAGATTGAGTGACTCTGCAAGACCTAAACGCTTAGTATTTTGAATAACTCTTATTCTTGCATCCTTCTTTTCATATTCCTTTACTATTTCGGTGCATTTCTCACTTGAACCATACTCATTCAATATAAGCATATCCCAATCTGTAAAGCTTTGTGCTATGATACTGTCTATACTTTCCTTAATATACTTTTCACTGTTATATACCGGCAAAAGTACCGTAACCTTAGGCATGTTCACCTCTCATATATGCTTCATATTCATCACACATCTCCTGTGTGTCTCCATAGCCTCTCATATGACCCTTTTCAAGCCAAAGGACTTTTGTACACATCTCTCTGATTTGCTCTATTGCATGTGAAACCAAGATGGTAGTAACACCGCTGTCAAAGAGTTCCTTCATCCTCTGTTCAGACTTTGCTCTAAAAGAGATATCACCTACAGACAATACCTCATCCAATATAAGTATATCCGGTTTTACAAATGATGCAAGTGAAAACGCTATCTTCGACTTCATACCTGAACTAAGTTTTCTGAATGCTACATCCTCAAAATCTCTTATCTCTGCAAAGTCTATTATCTCATCATACTTATCATCGATAAATTTCTTGGTATATCCAAGTAGAGCTCCTCGCAGATAAACATTTTCCTTTACAGTCATCTCATCATCAAATCCGGCAGTCAGCTCCAGTAGTGGTGCTACTACCCCGTTTACCTTAACAGTTCCTGCTGAAGCCGGCATAATATTTGATAAAACCTTCAATATAGTAGATTTACCTGAACCGTTAGAACCTATAATCCCTAAAAGCTCCCCTTTTTCTACATGAAAGGTAATATCATCCAATGCTTTAAATTCTTTTGTAATCACTTCTCCATGCATCTTTCTGATAAAGAACTCTTTTAATGAAAGCTCTTTTATATCTCCAAGAATATATGTTACAGAGACATGATCCACTTCTATCATATTCATAAGTGTACCTTCCTAAATATAATATAAGAACATATAATTATACTTTTTATACATCCACATACCTATACGAAGTATAAACAATGCATAAAATATACAGTATAAATGATATGTAAATGACGGTATCGTATTATGTAGTACTATCTCTCTGAGATAATTTATATATACAAAAACCGGATTTAAATAAATAAGTTTTGCCACTATACTTCCTTCAAATATCTTCACATCGTAAAATATAGCTGTAAAGTACATCAATGCAAGTGTAAATATATCATAAAGATACTGTACATCTTTAAAGAATACAAACATTGCAGATAATATCAAGCCTGTACCCACTATTAGTACAAACAAGCATACAATCGGAAAGATAATAAATATAAACTTCCATGTGATTGTAATCCTATATGCTATTACAAAGATAAAAAATATCACCAGTGTAAGTAAGAAGTTGATTGACGCCGCCATTATCTTTGATATAAGAAACAAATACTTCGGTGCATTTACCTTTGTTATAATACCTGCATTTGATGTGATAGACTGCATACCGTTGTCTGTAGCCTCTCTGAAGTAGTTGAACATAAGCTGTCCGGCAAACATATATATGGTATAGTGCTCCATTGTGTCTCCAAAAACTCTGTCGAACACAAAGCTCATAACGAGAAGCTGAAAGAGCGGTGCAATCATACTCCAAAGTATACCAAGGACGGATCTTTTATATCTTTTATTGAAATCTCGCTTTACCAGTTCACTGAACATGAACTGGTATTGTTTTATTTTATTTATAAATATATTCATCCTCTACCACCTATGATATCTTAACAAGCTTTTTCAAATATGGGATATTTGCAAGCGGTGCTATCATGATAACCGTAGTAACAAAAATTATAACCACAAAAAGCAGGCACTCCGGAACCGAATTATCAATTTTAAATGTAATCCCACGGAATGATATCGTATCTCCTATCAGCCACATAACTAACGCATGAGAAAAATAGATTCCCATAGCAAGTTCAGATACTTTAATAATTATCTTCTTTATAAAAGTATTATCACCTTTCCAGCTTAACTTGCATCCTAAAAGCATTATACCAAAAGCATACATTACATTACCAATCTCCAACTCACTAAAAAATGTGTGTGTAGATGTTCCCAAACGCATGGAAATTCCTTCAGTCAAAAGTATTGTCAATACTAAACCTATAACAGAGCTTACTCCACCTAAAATTATCGAAACCTTTTCCTTATTTTCATAAATCATTCTGCCAATAAACAGCAATGAAATATACCCAAGGTTCATATAAATAAAGAATGAGTTTTGTAAAAGCTGAACATTTAGTGAAAAATAGTTAATAATACTATCAATAGTACTTGGAACTAATAATCCGAGTATAATAAAATAAATTCTCATTTTATCTGAGAGTGATTCATATAGTATGTTCAATATAGGTGAAAAAAGGTAAATCCAAATCAGCAAATATCCATACCATAAGTGTCCTGATACTCTTTTATTTAAAAAAATCATTACAGTATCATAAACCACATCACCATCATTCCAAAGTATTTTTTTTGTCAATATAAATGCAAAACTCCAAACAAAAAGGGCAATACCTGCTATAACAGCTTTTTTCAACGCTTTTTCTAAGCTTATCTTTTTCCCTAATAAAAGTGCACCTGATATCATTAAAAAAGCTGGTACTGCAAATCTTGTAACGGCATTTAATATCAGTCCCTCTTTCCAAATAAGACTGCCAAGTTCATGATTATTAAACACCCCACTGGACGCATGAATGACAGCTATCATAAAAGCCGAAACTATCTTCAAAAGATCCAATCCGATAAGTCTATCCTTATTCTCTCTTTTTTGTTCAGGGAAGAACCTTTTAGAGATTAAGGATATTGCAACTAAAAATACCCAAATGATAACAGCTAAAGGTACAAGATTTTTTCTTGTCAAAAATGTAGTGCTACCGGCATTTAACTTTACTTCAAAGTTCATCCAGTTTTCAGACTCACTATCTGTATATCCGTCAAATCCTTGGTCTCCCTGTACAGATATAATTCTTGCCTTACCCTGCCATTTGTTCTGTTTCAGTACAAGTACTACATCTTCACCGTTTTGAAATTCAGCCTGTATGCTGTCTTTCATCCCGTCTATCCTGTCATAGCTTCTCCAAAGTAAACCATCGTCTTTTTCAATCCAACCTTTTGAAAAAATATCACCGGGTTTTTTACTTTCTCCATTGACAATGACTTCTTTCAAAAAAATCTCATTGCCTTCCGCTTTTTCATTTTGATCGTTGCTTGCTACTATCTGAATAGTGCTGCTTCCTTGCCCTTTTATAAGGAAAGCTATAGCAGATACTGCCAAAAACACTAAAATTATCGGCAACGCCTTCTTTACTGTCTTAGAAACAGATTGTGGAATTGCCAATATGACAATTCCAACAATCAATAATACTGTTAAAAAAAGATTATCCATCTTCGCTTTCCTATGCTTTTAAATGATCTTTTCCTGCCAATGTCTTATAAAAAATACTCATAATAAGATGATCGTATATCATATGTATATCTTCTGTTACCTGCATACTCATAACATCTGCACATAGTGAAACATCAGACATCTGCTTCAGCTTACCGCCGTCATAACCTGTAATTCCTATTATCTTGTTACCGCAAGACTTCGCATATTCTACCGCATTCAACACATTTTTAGAGTTACCGCTTCCTGATATCGCCATAACTATATCACCTTCTTTGATGACTCCTTCAAGCTGGAAACGGAACACTTCCTCAAAACCTATATCATTTGAAATAGCCATCATTGTAGCTACATTGTCATTAAGGCAAAGAAGCTTGAACTTCGGTTCTCCCTTCTTATAAAGATACTCACTTACACCTTTATTGAAGTCATTTTGATAATGTGATGCGGTTGCGGAACTTCCACCGTTACCGAATACAAAGATGGTTCCTCCTGCCTTTCTGGTATCATCCATCAAATTCATAGCCTTGTTAATATCTTCTACATTCAACTTCTTCAATGTCTCTATCTCAAGAGCAATATAATCTTTAATACTGTTTGTATAATCCATTTTCACCTCTAATTCATTTTCAATACATTTTCTACAGTAAGTGCTACCGACTCGTCAGACTCATGCTTTGCCTTCCAACCTGCTGCATGAATCCTTGAAAGGTCATACTGGAACTTAGGTACATCACCTTTCCATCCACCCTTTCCACCTGTATATTCATAAGGTATTCCGGTCAATCCCATCTTATCAACAACAATATCCGCAATTGTCTTTACACTGCTTTGTGTACTTACTCCCAAATTATAAAGTGTGATTCCTGTATCCTTCACATCCTTAAACTGCATTATAGCCTCTACCAGGTCAAGTACATAAATATAAGGCTTACACTGTGTTCCGTCACCAAGTATTCTTAAGTGACTTGGGTCAGCCTTAAGTCTCTTCACAAAGTCAAATATAACACCATGTGTAAGTCTGGGACCTATAACATTCGGAAATCTGAATATAAGAGCCTTAATATCATTCATATAGCTGTAAGCTGATATAAGTGCTTCCGAGCCAAGCTTTGCCGCACCGTAATATGATATCGGACGAAGATTCGGCTCATCCTCAGATACATTTTTCCCTTCCTTTTCACCATACACAGCTGAAGTAGACGCAAAGAAGAACTTCTTAACATCGTACTTTCTCATGGCCTGAAGCAATTCAAATGTTGTTGAGTATGTATTTTCATACTCTATTGAAGGGTCATTTGCACTTGCCTGAATATCGGAGTTCGCCGCCAAATGGAATACGTACTCAAACTTTTCCTTTTCAAATACTTCCTCCAATTTTTCTCTATCACAAATATTCTGCTCATAGAATTTAAAATGCGGATTATCAATCAAATGTTCAATATTCTTCTTTGTACCTATAAAAAAGTTATCTATACATACTACATCATTACCCTCTGCAAGCAAACTGTCTATCAAATGGCTGCCGATAAATCCTGCGCCACCTGCAACTAATACCTTCATACTTTCTCCTTTAATTCCAATATTTATCTCCAATATATATTACACTTGTACCGTCTCTCTCAAATGAAAAATCAAGTTCTTTTAGTCCTATAGCTTTTTTCAGCTGTTCTTGTTTTTCTTCCTCACAATAGAACAGGAGGAATCCACCGCCACCGGCTCCCAAAAGTTTTCCGCCTAAAGCACCGTTTTTCATAGCAATCTCATAAGCCTCATCTATTGCCTGATTTGCAATACCTGATGCAAGTTCTTTCTTTAACTGCCATCCTTCATCAAGTATCTTTCCAAAGGAAGAAATATCATTATTTTCCAGTGCGATCTTCATATCCTTTGCAAGTTCACACATCTTAAGAAGATTTCTTGCTTTATCCTCTGAAGTTATGTTCCTTGTCTGCTCAGCCAATATAGTATTTGCTGAACGAGTTGTTCCTGTATAGAACATAAGTAAGTTTTTCTGGAGCTCTTTGTATGTCTTGCCTTCCATAAGTATCGGCTCATGTGAAACAGATCCGTCCTGATTAAACTTAATGAAATTCAGTCCACCAAGTGCGGCACCATACTGGTCCTGCTTTCCTATAGGATTACCCAATTTTTCTATCTCAACTTCACACGCAAGCTTAGCTAATTTGTCTTTTGATACGAACTTTCCCTTATAGCAATTTAAACTATTTAAAAGACCTACAGTAAATGTACTTGAAGAGCCAAGTCCTGTTCCTCCCGGAATATCTGCTGTTGATGAGATTTCCACACCATGAATACCCATGTCTGTAAGCACTTGCCTAAAGATTCGATGCCTTATCTGATCTGGACTGTCTACCAACTCATTTTCAGAATATTTTAACAATGTCTGATTTTCATTAAAATACGGATGAATGGAAATATAGCAATACTTATTGATAGATGTACTAAGCACACATCCACCATATTTCTCATAGAAATTTGCCATATCGCTTCCACCCCCACAAAAGCTCACACGAAAGGGGGTCTTTGTAATAATCATATTTCTCTCCTTATATCAATCTCTTTGATTTAATATATAATCGTTTGACATTATAGCATAGTTTTATTTTATATAAAAGGATTTTTACTTAAAAGCCGCTATATACAGCACTTTCCAACCTTATCTTCCACTTTTTCTAAGAACTTTATACAGTCCTCCTCTAAGATTCTTCGGTGAAAGTGTAATTAAAGCTGTCAATATTATAGCAACTATAAATTCTGTTATGTTTGTATATTTAAGCTTTTTTTGTAAAATTCTAAGTTTTATATATGTTTTGAAATACTCAAAACCGCCTCTTCTGTTCTCAAAGTTTCCAAGCCTTGCATGTATCAGCACTTTGTCAATATTTGCAATTTTGTATCCGGCTGAAAGCATTCTGCACCACAGATAGTAGTCCTCAAGTCCTTTTAATGGTTTATAGCCGCCTGCATTCGTCACATCCTTTTTTCTAAAAAGTACTGTCATATGATTTAGCGGATTTCTGTATTTACCGTATTTGTATAGGTCTTTATATGTAAGAGGCATCGTCTTTGTTCTGATTACTTCGCCTTCTACACTGAATTCATCTATATACCCGCCAAGTACCGATATATCTTTATGCTCATTCATATACTTCAGCTGATATTCAAATCTGGTATCCGTAGCTATATCATCTGCGTCCATTCTGGCAACATAATCATACTTACATTTTTCAAGTCCTTTTTGTAGCGCAATACCAAGCCCCATATTTTTCTCAAGCTGCACACATACAAAATCTATATTATTTTTATTGAATTTGTTTTTTTCTGCAGATATTATATCTTCAAGCTCTTTTGTAAGTATTCCGTCTTTTACCAAAACCACCTCATCAGGCTTTACTGTCTGATTCAAAATACTGTCCAGAGCTTTCTTTAAGAAAATCGGCGTTTCCTTAAAGTATACCGATATCAAAACTGAAAACTTTTCTCCACCTTCACACTCCCTCACATTTTTTTCTCTCCCTTATCAATCTTACCGAACACACCGCTATAAAAAACCCCGCTATCGTTATAAAAATGTTTACACTCAGCATTACTCTCACGCCCATATGGTCAAGTATTGCTCCACCAAAGAGCGAACCCAGCACTGTTCCTGCAGATACCATTCCCGACATAAAGGCTTGTCCTGTAGTTTGGTCTTTGTGGTCTACCACCATTCCTGTGAAATACACCGATGCCGCCGCCAATATGGCAAAGCTGCAAATTTGTGACAGCTGTGTAATGTAAATCATTGCTATATTTATAGATGAAAAGTACATAACCGCCTTTAATACATAGCCTAACGCGGCTATAATCATAAGACTTCCTACTCTTATCTTCTTCATTATATATGAAAAGGTAAATAAAACAGGTATCTCCACAACAGCCTGTATAAACATTGCCTTTCCCAGATTTGAACTGTTACCGCCAAGTGACTGTACGATTTGCAAAAGATATGTAGCCACAATATTGTGTGAGAAAAACATAAAAAGCACCGCCAAAACCATTAACGAAAAATACGGATACTTCTCTATAAAATGTATGACATTCGTTCTCTCATCATCTCTTTTTGTTATCACTTTTTTCGTTGCAGGCATCATGATTACAATAGCCAAAAATAAAACTATCATAATCAATCCCCCTACAGGGATTATATTTGTTCCGTGATTCAGTGCCAAATTTCCGATAACCAGAGCAAGTATTGCGTATGTTGCCGAACCGCATCCCCTTGCCAAACCGAAGTTTATACTTATCCCCTCTTTTTCATATGCAAACAATGCGCTGTTTATTAACGGCAAGTATATACTTGTTATTATATACATCAGCCCGAACAGTATCGCCACTGTCCAATGGTTCTTTATCAAAAGCATCATTATACATATGATGATGTAAGGTATACCGAGAATTATTATAAGTCTTTTCCATGTCAATACTTCTATTCTGTCACATATATTCCCTGCAATCGGCTGCAATATAACTGCAACAAGACAAAATATCGCCGTTACTATGCCTATCAAACTGTTGTTAAAGCCGTTTCCCTGTAGGTAGAATGATATAAAACCCGCACCTACACAATAAAGCATCCAATACAATCCCTGTAAAACTATATACTTGAGATTTATTTCTCTGTCTCTCATTTGTTTTCCTTACTTATCCACTCTATTACCGCCTCCAAGTCAGGCTCTATTGCATCAACCTTTTCTCTTATCTCATCTGTAGGCTCTATAGTGTCAGGTACCATTATCACTCTTGCCCCTGCCGATAATCCTCCTTTTATTCCGTTTATCGAATCCTCCAATACAAGACATTCTTTTATATCTACACCCAGCTTTCCTGCCGCCTTTAAAAATATATCAGGCGCCGGCTTGCCGTTTTCTATTTCATCTCCACAGGTAAAGTCGTCAAAGTACTTATATACATCCGCCATTTTCAGATATCTTAGCGCTACCTCTCTCTTTGTGGAGCTTGCAAGACAGGTCTTTATATTGTTTTCTTTAAGGAAAATAAGTAACTTATCAAGACCCTTTTTCTTGGTTATTCCATGCTCCTTTATATGATTTGTAATATATTCTTCTCTTGTCTCTCTGCCCTTGTCGATATCAAAGCCTTCTCCGGCATCTTCTTTTAATATCTTATGTACCAAAGCTTTATTGGCACCCTTTATCTGTAATATTGCCTTATCACTTATCCTAAAGCCTTGCAGCTTAGCTGCATTTTGCCATGCATTTCCGTACAACCTCTCGGTATCAAACATCAGACCGTCCATATCAAACAGCACCGCTCTTATCATAAAGCCACCACCTTTCTACTTTTAATAACATAGCATTTTTTTATAATAAAATCCATATGAAAAAGAGGAAGGCGATTTTCCTTCCTCTCAAACATTATTACTGCAGACGGCTGTCAATCCTACTAAGCAACATATTATAATATCTGTATCCTATATGTCTACCTGATTTCTTCAGTTGTTCTATACATTCTTTGACATCTTCGGATGTCAGTAAATTTTCATCGTATGCGACCATAATTATACCTATAGTTCCCATTACCTTATGTCCCAAATCTTTTGATACATTCCTCCCCTTAGCTTCATCCATCAATAATACATCTGCACTTAACTCATCTGCTAAAACTATAGCTTCACTCTCACCTATATCAAGACCTGTGGCTCTCCTAAGAATATCTACCGCTTCTAAGCTATCTACCTCTTTAACTTCTATCTGACTATTATTTCTGATTATATCAGCTTCTTCAATAAAACGTTTATCTACCACCAACTCATCAAATACCGCTTGCGGAATAAGTATCTTACCAAATAATTTCTCCAATAAATATACCTTATCTATTTTTAATAGCGAAATCAAAGGCGTTGTGTCGGAAACCACAATCATGACTGCGACCTCATACCCTTTAGCTTCTTAAATGTATCTATATCATCTTCCAAATCGTCTTGTATCAAATCATAATACGAATACCCGAGTTTATCATAAATTGTAATCAAGTCAGACTTGCTTACTCCTAAAATTTCTGCCGCTCTTCCATGTGATATCGTTTGATTATATATATACGGATATAAAAGCAAAGCATTTCTCCGAAGTTCAGACTCCGGATCCGCTGCGACGAGATACCTTGACATACCTATTGGTACGTTGATAGTGATTGTTTCTGTAGCTACCATATTACTCCTCCATATGTTCTTTATTAAATACAATTATATATTTTATATATATGCTATGCAACATCTTTACAAAAACTTCTCCCACTCTCTCACTCTCTTTTTCATCCCCTCAATATCAAGTACTCCACAGGCAAATCCCTTCTTTACAAGTTCATCGGGTACGAACTCGTCATACTTTTCAAACACGGGTACTTCCTTTTCATATACAAGGGAGAGCGGGTCTATGTCTTCACAGGCTTTCTTACATACAATTTTATAAAATTCCTTTTCGCTTACATTCATACTGAATTGTATAAAATACGGTCTTACAGGGCTTAATCCCTTAAGTCCGAGTTCCCTTGCGCAGTGTATTTTCAAAAATCTCTCCAAAGCTAAAAAAGCGTAGCTGCCAAGCCAAGGAAAAAGCGCCCACATATTTCCTCCAAGATGTATAAGTACTCTGTCTTTTAACTTTGCCATATCAAAGCACGCTCTTGCCTGATCAAGTCTTACTTTTGCATTGTTCATCAAATACATATATGTAGTATTTGTACAAAGAACTTCTTTCATCTTCTCAAGCACATGAGTATGTATATCTCCGGGCACATCACCGAAGTATGCAGGAATATTCCCCTTTATAAGGCTGACATAGATTGCCCTTTTCTTGTGGTCCACCTCTTCCACTACCCAAACTCTGCCGGCAATAGCTACCTTACCGCCGATTGCAGGCGGTTTTACAATGGTTCCAAGTTCCTGCGATTCACTGCGAACCGAGTATTCTACATTTTCCATAAATACTGCATAGAACTTATAGTTGTTTACCACTCTCTCACCTGTTATACCCACTATCAGTCCGCCGCCTTCAGTCCTGTTTATATGGTCCGTCTCAATCAAATGTAATAAAAGTTTCCTAAAGTCATCCTGACTTATTCGGGTAAAAGCCGAGAGTGTAAGTACCTTTGATGCAAGCTCTCCGGCACTCATCTCTCCGTTTGATGCCAGTGTGGACATCGTCTGATGATAGAGCAGGCTGAAAGGTAACCTCTCAAGTCTTGGAGGTTCTACAAATCTTTCTTCTATATATAATTGCACCAGTGCAATACCCTGTATCAGATACCAAGGTATCATCTCAGGCATAATTGCTCTTGGCTCAGGATGGTCTTCTCTCATCACAAACCACATCTGTGCCGGCTCGCCCCTTCTTCCCGTCCTTCCAAGTCTTTGAAGAAATCCCGATACGGTAAAGGGAGCATCTATCTGAAATGCTCTTTCAAGTCTGCCTATATCTATACCAAGTTCAAGTGTTGCAGTTGCACATATCGAAACAAGCGACTCGTCATCCTTCATCTCATCTTCCGCACTCTCACGATAAGACGCGGACAGATTGCCGTGGTGAATAAGGAATCTGTCAGGTTCGCGGTTGAACTCACAGTATTGCAAAAGATTCTGACACACAGCCTCACATTCCTCACGTGAGTTTGTAAATATCAGACATTTTCTCCCCTTTGTATGCTCAAAGATGTAGGCAAGTCCCGGGTTTGCTCCGGTAGGGGCTTTATCACCTATAGGTTCGCTTATAGAATCTTCTTTATCTTCTCCCGCCTGTGGAGCAGTATTGAAAAAATGCTCCATAGACAGTCTCCACTTTTCCTTGCCTCTGTCAAACTCCGGAATCAGCGTCTTTCTTTTACTTCCACAAGCCAAAAAGTCTCCTGCCTCCTTCGGATTTCCGATAGTTGCAGAAAGTCCTACTCTTCTCGGGTCACAGCCTGCCGCCCTACATAATCTCTCTATCAGACAAAAGGTCTGTAAGCCTCTGTCTCCACGTAGCAGCGAGTGAATCTCATCAATCACTATAAACCTAAGGTCATGAAATAAAGATACTATTTCCATATGCTTATTTATCATCAAAGATTCAAGCGACTCGGGGGTAATCTGTAAAATTCCCGACGGCTTTCTTAAAAGTTTTCTCTTTCCGGTTTGTGTAGTATCTCCATGCCATCTTGTCACATTGATGTCGGCTTCCTCACATATATGACTCAACCTCTCAAACTGGTCGTTGATAAGCGCCTTAAGCGGTGCGATATAGAGTACTCCCACACTTTTTGAAGGATTCTCCTCAAGCAATGTAAGTATAGGAAAAAATGCCGCTTCAGTTTTACCTGAAGCGGTAGAAGCCGTAAGCAGCAAATTTTCGTCCGTATTAAATATCACATCACCTGCCGCATTTTGTACTCCCCTAAGCATCTGCCAGCCCGATTCATAGATATAATTCCTGATAAAAGGGGCATATCTCTCAAACACATTCATAGTGTAAACTCCACAAAGTTCTCGTCTACATTATCAGACACATTATCAGGCTTTGCAAAATCAAAGCCTTCCGAATTTAAAAGCTCATTTATACTTAGATTAGGATTTTGGTAAAGTAAATCAAGCAATTCTATAAAGTCTCTTATAACCTCTCTCGGAGTGATATTTTCACTTGCGCCAATCCTTGAATACTCAAGCTTTATAAAATCACCCAAGTCTTTATCCGTCAATGTCTTTTTATAATCATAAAGTCCTGCATGGATATCCGCCAATTTTCCGCAAAGTACAAGCATCTCCTCAGGTGTGAGCGGATCAAGTCTGATAACAGGTGAGAGTAAATCCCTCATACCGGGCCTTGAAAACTTACCCTCCGCAAGCCTTGAGCGAAGGGCTTCATAGCTGTATATTCCCCTTCTCTTATCTTCAAGCGTCTGCGGTGTAGCTCCCATTATGATACACAAGTATTTCGCCTTCCCCTGCAAGGTATCATTGTACATTGTAAGCATCTTCTCATAGTTATACTGTCTGGTAATCGCATTCGGTATCTTGTAGATATTGACAAGCTCATCCACCATAATCATCATCCCTGAGTAACCTGCCAGTCTGAAAAACATGGCAAACAGCTTGATATACTCATACCAGTCATCGTCAGTAATTATTATATTGACTCCAAGCGCCTCTTTGGCATCCGTCTTTCTTGTATATTCACCTCGAAACCAACGCACTATCTTCATCTTCATATCGTCATCACCTTCTATATAGGCATGGTAATACTTTGATAAAATATTTCCGAACTCAAATCCGTGCACCAGTTCTGAAAGGCTTGATAAGGTAAAATAAATCTTTTTATCCACCTCTAAAGACAACTCACCGCTTCCGGGCAAAAACTTACTCTCCTCCATGCACTCCGCTTGAATTTTGTTAATCCATTTGTCAAGGAGTAGGGTAACGGCGCCTCCCTCAGGCTTTGTCTTTGTAGACAGATTGCTTATAAGTTCTCTGTAGGTTGCAAGTCCCTGTCCCTTGGTGCCCTGCAACCTGCGCTCAGGCGAGAGGTCGGCATCCGCAACTATAAAGCCCTTGTCCATCACATAGTTTCTTATGGTCTGCAATAAAAAGCTTTTTCCGCTTCCATACTTGCCTACAATAAACCTGAACGAAGCACCTCCCTCAGATACGATATCCACATCGTGAAGTAGTGCCTCAATCTCATTCTTTCTTCCTACCGTAATATATGGCAGTCCCGTTCTCGGTACCACTCCGCCCTTTAGCGAATTGATAAGTGTCTGCGCAATTCGCTTCGGTACCCTTTTCTCGTCATTCATAATCTCTCCATTATATCTAAAACATCTTCTCTATAATCTTCAATCAGATAAATATCCTCTCCGTCACATTCCAGTATATTGTCGCCTATATCATCAAAGAACCTTTCATTGAGTGTATCAGTGACAATGGAAGCAAAGAGGTTATTCTCTTTTATATAGTGCTTATAGTCTTCTCCTGCCAGTATACCTTCCAAAATCCTTATATTTATATCAATATCTGTAGACATATCCTCTTTAACAATCTCTTTTTCCTGTGTCTTTTCATTATCCGATATATCAAAGATTGTATCTTCGTCTTCTTCCACAATAAGGCTCTCCCTTGTGATATCCGCATCGCTTCTGATTTTGTTTAGAGCAAAAAAGTCAATATCTATCTGTTTCTTTTCATTTCCCTTTAATTCAAAAACAGCCTTATCAAACGCCTCTTTGACATAATCTCTTATCCACTTATCCTCTTCTCTTTCCTTCAGATAATACCCCAATTTATACTCTACTCTCATATATCTGTCAATTTCACGAAACACCGATATAAGCTTTTTCTTGTCAAAACATTCTTTAGTGTATGATTTTTCCTTCCATGCCTGCTTACTGTAGTGATAAGACCTGACACTGTTCAAAACATAATCAGTTCCTTCACGGCTTTCTTCAAGATATGGAGTGTTACCGAGCGGATACCACCTTTTACTCTGCAATCTGCTAAAGCAATGTGTGAAAACAGTTTGTCCGTCAATACTGCCTGCTTTTAATATAGCTTTCCAAACATAGGCAAAAATATATATCATATTTTCTTTTTGTTTTTTCACACTCAAAGAACCTGCCACTCTGCTTCCCAATAAAAACATCAGTGCATCAAATATCTCATTATCTGAGTGGTTTTCGGGCTTTTTAAATATTTCTATCGCATCATCCCGTTTGAAAACATCTTCCCCTATATATTCTTTGATTTCCTCTGCGCTAAAGCCGTTTATAACGGAGTATTCAAAATACCATCTGTTTAAGTTGCTCTTTATTTGAGCGACGTTTTCTATGCCTTCAAGGTTTAAGATATTTTCTTCCAACTCTTTTAACTTATTTATAGTGTCATACTTTGATACGGTGCCTATTCCGCAAAGCAACTCATATATATACAAATATATAAATGATGTATATGTACTCCTGTAATTGCCCTTTCTTATATCGGTCCTCCATGTAAAGTAGGACCTGAGCTGATTGGCATTAAGCTCATGATATGTGACAAAGTAACCGCAATAATCTCTCACCTTCTCATAGTAATTATCCTCATAGTCTTCCATAAACTTTCCCTGCTTATAGAAGTTCTTACTTTTCTGATACCACGGATAATCATTATAGCTGTACATGTTTATCATCTCATAGATTCTCTTCGGAGTTTCGTCTCTTTTCTTAAAGAAATCACTCCCCTTGCCAAAAGGTATCGCCGTATCACTATACTTTGTACCCTCACTTGATGAATCAAGCACAATCAAATCACTTTTTACATTTCTTTTATATCTTTCATTTATACAGTCAAGAAACTTTTTAGCATCCATCTTTTATCCTTACACTATGCCACTGCAAACCCCAGTTCTTTATCAAACTCCGCCTGAAAGTCATGCCATTCTGTCAAATAAACTCTTTCTTCATACAAGCTTATTTCATATTTTTTTAAGCTTATCTCTTTTGAGATTTGCTTATAATCGTTTTCACTCCAAGCATATATTTTGATATCGTCATTCACACCCAAGCACCAATTTGAAAACATCTTCATTGCTTCATCAAACTTAGGAGCATTTATTACCATATCATAGGTAATGCCTGTCAATCTGCTTATCAAAGGTCTGATTCTGTTATTGTATTCAGGCTTTACATAGGTTCTGAATGATGAAATCTCCTGATAGTTTTCATCCAACATTATAGCACCTACTTCAATAGTCTCCATAGTACAATCAAAGTCCTTATATTTATTGCTTATACTGTTCATTTCCAAATCTACAACTATATGCTTCATTGCCGCCTCCGGGTTGTTTTTATTATACTCGTATTCTACAATATATGCTGTACGATAAAAATGCCTTCAAACTTTTATATTTATAATTTAAATGTAGGTAGGGTAATTTTACCCGGTGATAAGCTTTTAGTATCAAAAAGAGCCGTTGCACTGTATGCAACAGCCCTAAATCTACTCCTGTCCGTCTCTCTCATCTCCTACAATATCTTTTAAACTGTTATTAACCCCGTCTATCCATTCTTTCTTTTTGTCCGGATTCTCTTCCCCGTATAAATATGAATAGTATTCTGAACCTATAGAAAGCTCCATATTCTTTTTATCGGTCACATTCATATCATAACTTTTTGAAGGCAATACCGTATTGTAATACAGCGTAGGCTTTGTATCCTCCACCTTGTTCTCCCCCTCTTTCATCCAAACAAAGGCTAAAATTCCGATAATAAATGCTATAAAACTTATCCAAAATGCTGTGGCCTCAGTCGGCATATATCTTTCTTTTTTGCTTTTATCAAGCTTTTCCTTTATAAGTGACATTCCCGTATTATTAAATAACATAGCTCCGATAATAAGTAAAGCCCAACAAACCATCGCTTTATTAAAGTATGCGAACACACCTACCGCCAATACTATTATGGATATTGTGAATAATTTCTTTTTGCTCTTTTTCTTCTTCTTGAACTCCATAATACTCCCCTTAAGTGAAAACTGTAAAAGTTAAAGCGATTTTATAATTATTTCTTTTTATATCTATTGATTTTTTCTGTCTCCGACAATATCATCCAAGCATTTGTTAACACTGTCTACCCATTCTTTCTTTTTATCCGTAATATAAGCCGAACGTAATTCTGAGTAATAAAGTTCTTTCTCTAAATATTCTTCCATCTCTTTTCTGTTAATTGTACCTGTACCATGTGACGGTGCCAATATATTGTAATATGGCTTGGTATCTTCCACCTTGTTCTTCTCATTTTCCTCAAATACCCAAATAAGGGCGGCAACACCGATAAGATGTATCATAAGGCATATCACAACTGCTGCAGCTTTAGTCGATTCATATCTTTCCTTATAGTTTTCATCCAGCTTTTTCTTTACATAGCTAATGCCACCGCCACCATATGCTATACAACCGATAATGAATAAAGCCCAACAAAACTTTTCTCTATCAAAGTATGCGAATAGACCGACCGCCAACAATATTATAGATACTATAAATAATTTCTTTTTGCTCTTTTTCTTCTCCTCAAATTCCATTTTTCTCCCCCTATATAAAAAGAACCATATACGTCTTCATCATTTTTGGCAGACTCCATAGCATTATATGTGGTTTCATTCGGCTCACTATCAATCCTTAATGTAAGATTTTCCTTTGCCATTTCCACACCTCCTATCTAACATAAGTATAGCAAAAGATATACATTATACAAGTACGTTGCAACAAAAAAGCCCCGGTTTCCCGAGACTTTGATTTTATTCTTTTGCACTCTCAAGCGCTTTTGCTACTGCATTTATTATGCCTTTGGAGCTGTGAGTCGCTCCGCTTACGGCATCCACTTCTGTGGATTGTTTTTCTATAATCTGCGGGATGACATCCTTGGCATCTATCAGATACTCCTCATCATCGCCTGTATCCACTATATTTATTTCAGATATCTTGCAGCATGAGACTGTAACCGAAACAGTCATCTGACCGCTGTATCCTGTAGCACTGCCCTCATAAGTTCCGTCCTTATAGGTCGCATCCGAGCTTGCATTTGTACCTGCACTCTCACTTGTAGTCACATTCTCTTTTTGAGTCTTTGAACCTTTGAAGCCCACTAGGGCAATCGGTATATACAGTGCACAGATCACAACCATGAAAATGATACACAGTATTCTTTGTTTCTCATATTTCTTTGCTCTGCATATAAGATATGCAATATATATAATTGCATATACACTAAGGTCAAATAAAGTGCTTAGATGTCCCTTTGCTATAGATATACTGAATATCATTGATATATGTATAAACAAAAGTCCGTAAAATATGTATGAAAGCCTTTGTAATGATTTCCACTTCTTAGGGTTCATCTTCTTCCTGATAACCATAAATGATGTTACGGTAAGCGGAATCAAAAGTACAATCATAACCAGTGACAACACCGCTGCAAATATTCTAGGTGCATCCAGATCTGAAATCTTCGTAAACAAAGCTACAAAGTAGTACTTACCGTATGATATATTATGGATAAGTGTAAGAAGTGCCGCTATAATTGCCATCTCACCTCTGGTACGTAGTAACAGCCCTCTAAGCTTTGCCGCAGGACATACCGAAGCCACCATAACCAAGATAAAGAGGGCACCTGCCAAGGTGCCTCTCGCCAATATGTTTTTTACAAGATAATCAATTGCAAACGGTAATCCCTTCTTCGGTGCCAATACAGACAGGACACTTATTATAACCGTTGCTATATAAAATAATGTTGCATGTTTTTTTATAGGTTTTTCTAAAAGGTAGAAAAAGACCAATGCTGTTATCAGACATGCGATAAGCCTCATTACTTTGTTACCTCAAATGTCAAGTCAGGATATCCGTCAGCACTGAGTTCAATCTTATATGTTCCCGCATCCTTAAATACAGGATCATCCTTACCGTCATTGCTGTATTTTGCATCCAAATTTATGCTTCCGTCTTCATTGAATGCCACTTTTCCGAACTTTCTTCCCTTGCCGCCCTTATACTCTGTATCATTTACCTTTGCAGATGTGGTAGCATCCAAGTATTCTTTTAATGTAAGTCCTAACTCATTCTCATCCAGCTTAAGTGTATTGTTCTCAAAGTGGAACTTGTCGGCTGTAAGACCTGAGTTGATTGTAGCTGTAAAGCTCAAATCCGCATACTTATCATTTGTAAAGATGAACTGATACTTACCCGGTACAAGCTCCTTAGGAAGATTCAGTGTTCCGTTCTCATCCTTTACATTTGCTATATCAACGTCTTTATTTCTTGATACAATTCTGCCTAAAGCATACTTACTGTCGTCAGATGTTATTGTGTAATGAATCTGTGTACCGTCTTTGCTGTAGTTTGCACTTTCATCGCCCTGTATAGTGTAGTTTTCAGGTGCCAAAAGCTTGCAGAAAAGATCCGTATCTATCTCTATATCGTCTGCGTCCTTTAACAGATATGTAATCTTTGAGATTGTCTGTCCCGGAATATCCTGATAACGAAGGTATGACTGAGTATTTCCATGAACCTCCTTAAACGGTGCCGCTGCAAATGCAAGCTCTGACGGTGTAAGCCAAATATTCTGAAGGTGCTCAAGACCATACTTCTTGCCTTCCTTGGTCTCCATTACAACACCCTGTACATTGCCTACTTCAAGTTCCAAGTCCTTTATATCTATTTCATAGTTTCCGTACTTTGATGTAGTGGTTATTTCAGCCTTTGCATCATTCTTTACAGTGTTTCCGACTGTCTTTGAGAATGTTCCGTCTGAATTAAGTACTTTGTACTCTGCAGGTGTAGTATCTGTTGTCTCTGTCATCTCACCTACAAATGTAAGTAAAGGATTTGTAGACTCTTTCTTTTCCTCTATTGCCTTCTTAGCCGCCTCATAAAGAGATTTTGAAATAGCTACATTAACCTCTGTTACTCCGGTAATTTTTGAGCCGTCTCCTTCGACTTCCGAAACTGCACTTGTATACTTTGCCACTTTCTTATTTGTAGCTGAACTTACAGCATCGTAATTGCCTTCATTTCTTATACTTGCAGCCGCATCCGGTGCATCAAGCTTCGGTGTAAGCTTTGCAGGATCTGCCTCAGGTGCTATATCGTTAATCTCGCCATAGTAATAGTCTGCATATGGAATATTTATCTTTGCATATACATAATCCTTGTTGCTGATGTCTGTCTTGCTCTCAGCGCTTGCCTCAGACTTACTCTCAGTCTGTGCCGAAGTACTTTCTACTGATGAGGATGTATCTGCCGCTTTTCCACATCCTGTTATCATAAGTGCCAATGCTGCCGGTGCCAATATAATTAGATATCTCTTTCTCATAAATCCTCCATAAAATAAATATATGTTAGCAATTCCTAACCTTGCCGATACAGTATTACATATAATAACTGTATTGTCAATTATTTTTTATAAGTATAACCTAACCGATATGTATCATCACAGCAGCTTGCCTTTGTACTTGCCGTCCTTTATTGTATGCATTTTCGGATTATATTTTCCATGCTGCTGTATCTACACAAAAAAGATTCTTTGCTTGCCGATACCATCTCTTCCGCTGTTATCCTACTGTAGTGTATTCTATATCCGTTTTTGAGAGCAAGCATACGAATAAACTCTCTCTGACTCCTACCGTTTCCCTCTCTAAAAGGATGTAGAGCATTAATTTCACTAAAATAATATGCTAATTTCCTTATAAAATCTTCACGACATAAGCCCTCTAAATATTTGTCATTCCTCAAATTTGAAAAAATATTATTTGCTTGACTCTCAATGAATTTAACATTACAAAACATATTTTCCTTCGCGATATCAACTATTCTTATCTTACCGCTCCACTCATAAACATCCTGAAAAATATAACCATGTATACTTTGTAAATGTCTCAAATCAAATTTACCATATATCGGTTTTTCGAACAACTCCAACAATCTAAGCATTGTAAGCTTTCTCTCGATAACACTTAATTTATCTTTATCTTTTATGCCGAGCTTATTGACTAAAACATTTGAATTTGGATAGCAGTATACTGTATCAGACATACTATACCTCATTTAATATTTTTTCTCGTGCTTTTGCAAAACTCAAATTTCCTTTTTTTATATCTCTTAACATCTCTATATCTTTTTCATTAAGTTCCATGCCTTCAATACGAAGCGTTGCCGCTACCTCATCTATTTTTTCACTATCTGTATAAGGATTGTTTGACAATTTTACCTGAAAAGGAATACCTTCTTGGATTACCAGTTGATTTAATGCCATATTTATATATGTTGACATATTTAAACCAAGCTTCTCTAATATATGATTTGCATTCTCCTTCAAAGCTTCAGGAGTTCTCGCTTGTACTATCCCCATATTTTCCATAGTTCACCTCTTTGTATGTATATTATAATATATTGTATATACATTATATTATACTGATAATAAAAATATCGGTCAAGTATAACCTAACCGATATCTATCATCACAGCAGCTCACCTTTGTACTTGCCGTCCTTTATTTTAAAGAAGAATTCACTGTATAAATCCGTATCAAATATTTCCAACAATTCTTTCATATTCCAAATGAGATTGACACTGTTAATTTCGGCTCTGTCTATCCAAAAGACACGGCCTTCATCGGAGGATTTCAACTCTCCTGTGAACTTATGTGTTTTATACAGCAGTACAATATACCTTGTTCCGTCTTCCTGTATCCAATCCTTAAAGCCGCAAACCTTGGGATTTTCTATAGTAAGGCCCGTCTCCTCCTTCATCTCTCTGACTACCGATTCAAGTAGCGACTCCCCTTCTTCTACATGACCTCCTGGAAACACAAGTCCATTTGTTCCCGCCTTTTCCTGTACAAGCACCTTATTACCGTCACATATAAGGCACATATTTGTCAGCTCTATTTCAGATTTTCTGCTCATTTTAATAATTTCCTTTCACAGTTCTATATCAGTATAAACTATATTTTCTTATACTCAAATACCTCAGGTTCTATTGACATATTTTCTCTTATCCACTCTACAGATTTTTCCACATCCGCTTCGGAATTGTAACCTGATATTTTCGGTACTCTTATATGTATTTTCTCTGTTGAAATCTTATTTCCAAGTCTAAGCAGATTCTTCAACATATTTTGATTGCTTATACCCGTATACTTTTTATATATATCATCATTGATATCCTTTATGTCTATAATCCACTCGTCCATATCATAAAGTACAGGTTTTATATAATCCCAAGGCACATTGAGTGAAGTTTCTATTCTCCTTGCCCACCTGCTGTCTGCCTGAATACATATTTTATGTATAAATTTTGAATGCAGCAGCGGTTCACCTCCACCAAAGACCATTCCGCCGCCGCTCATAAGATAATATATTTCATCTTTCTTCAGTATGTCTATTACTTCATTAGGAGCAAACTGCGGATACTTTACAACCTCAAGTTGTTGCTTTGTCCTGTGACAGCCTTCATTTATACAATATTTGCACTTAAGCGGGCATTCAAAAAATGCCACCAGTGTTGATACTCCCTTTCCGTCAGTACCCATTCTCAGTCTCAAAATCGACATAATCTCATCAAGCATAATCCCTCCTACAACTCAAATCTCGGTATTTTTTGTTTTTCTTTAGGTATCTTTGAGAGCTCATCGCGTAAATACTCCGCTTCCTCATCACATTTATCACAGGTACCTGCACATGGTCCCACATGACCGCATTCCTCACTGATAAATTCTATATTGTTCATGGCGGCAAGCTGCTTTCTGTAGTCACATAACATATCACATATTTCCTTTCCGTCTATCCTTGCCGCCAATCTGTCTATTTTATCATCAAAAAACAATCTGACAGGTGCCTCACCTTCCATTACATATTTATCCTTCAATTCTATATTATTATCTTTGATTTTTTGGAAAATATCCTGTTTGTCAAGTTCATTATTCAAAGGTATATATTTTTTTGACGATAAATCAAAGTAAGATGCCTCTTCTATCTTCGGTATTTCCTCTATCAATATAGGTAACAACTCATCATAGTATGCTCCTATTTGCGCAAGTGTATCTTCCATACTCTTAGATCTGTTATATATGTATTTTGTGGTATCCACATAGCAGACAGATTTTAGTTTTGATAAATTCGACAGTAACTCATTATGCACCTGAACCTTTTTTTCACCCTCAAAATACCATGCCGGACTTGCTAAAAGGTGTAAATTCACACGACAACTGTTATTTTTTATTACCAAATACGGGTATAAACTTTCTATACTGTTATCTGTCAAAAACAACACATCTTCACGAACTCCAATCATCTGAAGCAGCCTGTCAAGTTCCGACTCAAGATTTTTATATACAATGCTGCCCACTCCCATACTCATACCAAGTACAAAGCATTTTTGCGGGCAGATAAAATTGTTATACTCATCAGTAGTATTCGTCCCTCTAAGCCATACTACCGTAACCAAGTCTTTATACTTTTTCAAAACAGGATTCCAAGGATTCCAAAATAATCCCGAATCGGTAATTATTATTTTCATTATTATTCCTCATTTAAAAGCGATACTCATCTTTTACACCCGTTAACTGACTCCACCTTGCCGAAATCAGCTTGGCATAATATATACCCGCCAATCCGTAGCATCCAAGCGCATATGCATCATTAAGTTCTACCAATAATGTCTTATTGTCTTTTGTAACACATATGTCCATACTGCAAGCGGCCGGTCTTTCCTCCCATTTATTGAATGATTCCAACATAGCCTCCAATACTTTCTCATCGTAATGATACATATAGCTTTTTCTTGCAGTATCAAGCAGTACTCCATACGGTCTGACATCTACAATCTTATCGTATGTAATAAAGCATCTCCACTCTGCACATATATCAAGCGGTTCACTTACAAGCACCTCATAATTTTCATAACAGTTTCCACATCCAACCAAATCAGATATACTGCTTATTATCTTTCCTACAAAGGCCTTTCCCCTTATGGGCTTGACAAAATATCCTGCCGACCACTTTTCTTCATTGGATGAGATACTGTCTATAGTATCTTTCCAAATATTTCTGCCAAGAAAAGGCCTTAGAATATCCGGATAGTCGGGAACATCAGGCACAATACCGAATTTTAAAAATATACTTTTACATTGGTCAATATAATCTAAAACAATGTCTTCTCTTCTAACATTGTTATATATCTCATTTATCTTTTGATACGGAACTATCTCAGCCCCAAGCTCCCTAAACCCGTACATAGCATTTGCAATATTATAGCTGTGTGGAATGAACATATTCATTCCGCTGTCGTATCTTGTTTTCAGATAAACTTTTCCCATAATCCCTCCTACAAATCAAATCTCGGTATTTTTTTCTCTTTCCACATACTCTACCTCACAACTTTTATTATATCTTCTTATAAATACATTATATAAAAGAAGCTGTACGTTAAAAATACCTTCTACTTACAAAATAAAAAGACACCGCTTCGGATGTCTTTATTATCTATGTATTATCCTAAATATATGCATTGCTGTAGTTTGCACAGGTCTTGATGTAAGTATAAGCAAAAATACCGCAATATTTGATATATGAAATAAGAGCTTATTTACAAGTCCGTCCGCCTTACACAGACGAAGTGCAAAACCTTTGCCTAAAGGCCAAAATATCTTTTCTCTCTTCCCGTTGAACGCATCAATCACCATATGTGATATGAAACCTACAAAAAAGTACGGTGTAATATCGGGAAATATAATATATGTAAAAAAGCTCAACCCAAACAATGCTAAAAATGAATGCATAAACGACCTATGCGGTTGCTTCATTCCAAATGTACATATAACTAAAAAAGCCGATACTCCTACGATAATACGTGCAATATTACTGTCTGCCATCAATCTGTTATATATTCCTACATGAAATAAGGCATCCGCCACCACTACCCCAAAGACACTAAGACCTGCCAATCCGATAATATGATCAACCTTATTATGTGCATCCGATGTTCCGACATCTATATCACTGATAATTCCTCCAAATCCCGCTATTGCAGTACCTGCAACAAGCATTGACAGACTTTGCGGTCTGCAGGCAATAAGACCTGCCGCCATACCGACTGAAAAATGTGTTTTACCTAACATAAGTACCTTTCCGATTCTGCTTTTTTACAGTTATTTTTCCATCTCCGCCTTAAAAACTAAAATAACATCCGCGTCGGAGCAGCAAAATTCAGCACAGCCCTCAGGTTGTCCCGGGAGGCTTCCGCCATATCTTAAAATATCTATATACGGGAAAGCGCAGTGCATTGCCATAGGACAAATCTTTCCTCTGTCCTCGTCATAGTCAAACACTTCTCCGACATGGTGTCCTCTGTGGCACCCCATCTTTCCCCTTCTGTCTGTAATAGTAATTTTTATCTTAGGCCTTTTTCCTCTGTTCATATATACCTTCCTTATCTTTTCTATATCATCATACTGTGTTCTATTATATACCATATCTCTAAAAAAGGTTAGCATTAATCATATCGGTAAGCACTTATATTTTTTGTGTACCTTGTTTTATTTTTGATTATTAAATAATGAACAGCATTTTTAATACATTTAGTATCTATCTCTTGGCTTAATTGACTTTTTTGGCTACTATGATATACTTATTACATAAGAAGAGAAATACACATAACAGGAGGCATTCTATGATGGAATCCATAGTTAGGATGGTAGATTTTAAAATTAAAAATTTTAAAAATGTTAATAACGGATCTCTAAATTTAATAAATAAGAGGAAAGACTTCAGCTCAAGTATTCTTGGACTTTACGGTCAGAACGGATCCGGAAAGACAGCTTTAATTGACGCCTTTCAGATCTTGAAATTATTACTTTGTGGCAGGCAGGTCCTCGACAAATATGCTGACTATATCAATGTTAATTCAGATTGTTCCAAATTTCATTTTCATTTTCAGATTGATGCGGGTAATAACGGAACATATGAAGTTTATTATGACTTCTCTTTAAAAGCTGCCAAAAGTATTGTAGAACCGAATATGCCTATAGGTGATACTGCCACAACAATAAAAGCTCAAATATATGATGAAGTCATAAGCTACTCATTTACAAGTGATACTCTAAAAATTCGAAAAAGTATCTTCATCGACACATCTTCAGATGGTATATTCTCACCTGCAGGCAAATATGAACTTCTCTTTGGTAAGGATAAAGAATTAAAGAAAAACTTATTACTGTTAAAGGCTTTAACCTCCAACTCATCACAATCATTTATTTTCTCAAGAGAATTTTTACAAAATCTACGTAATAAGATAAGTCATGAAAAAGAAAATGACAGTATATATTCTCTTCATAAATATATTTTGGACCGATTGGTTTACTATGGCAACTGTGAACTGTTCATCATTGAAACATCCAATAGCGGAGTATTAAGTCTGAATGTTTTACCTATTGCATTTAGATACAAAAACGGCAATCATGGCGCGGTAGGTAGCCTTGCATTACAGTTAAACGGACCAAGTGAAGTCCCTGAGGATACTTTCATTATGATAAATGATATTATAAAAAATATGAATACGGTACTTACACAAATTGTACCGGGACTTACTATAGGCATAATGGACATGGGGCTGACTGTGTCTGCCGACGGTGTTAAAAGTCATTCCTTTCAACTTATGTCAAATAAAAATAATAAACAAATTCCTTTGTGCTATGAATCGGAGGGAATCAAAAAGATAATATCCATACTCCAACTTTTTATAGTTATGTATAATGTATCTTCTATTACTATAGCTATTGATGAACTGGACTCAGGTATTTTTGAATACTTACTTGGAGAACTGCTGCGAATATTATCGGAAAAAGGTAAGGGACAGCTTATTTTTACATCGCACAATCTAAGACCTTTGGAAACTATTGACCGTGGATTTATTGCATTTACAACAACAAATCCTGACAACAGATATATAAGATTATCTAATATAAAAGAAAATAACAACTTAAGAGATTTCTACTTCCGTGATATTGTACTTGGTGAACAAAATGAAGAAATTTATGATACAACCAATAACTCGGAAATAGCCCTTGCATTCAGAGAGGTCGGTGATATCATTGGCTCGTAAGAAAATCGTTTTTATTATTGTCGAAGGTCCGTCTGATGACGAAGCATTAGGTGTTATTTTTAGCAGACTTTATGATAAACAATCAGTATATGTTGAAATAACACATGGCGATATAACATCTGATGATAAAAGCAATCCTAAAAATATAGTTATTAAGGTTTGCGAACTTGTAAAACAATATTGTGAAAACAACCATTTTAACAAGAAAGACTTTCTGGAAGTCATTCATATAATGGACACCGACTGAGCATATATAAACGATGATTACATTATTGAAAATGAATCTGTAACTGACAGACCTCTATACTCGCTAACCGGCATAGAGACAAAGCACCCTTCAGATATTAAAAATAGAAATCATAACAAAAGTGCTAATATGGATCGTCTCCAAGCACAAAAAACGGTTTGGTCAACCATCCCGTATCACGCATACTATATGTCATGTAATCTTGACCATGTACTGTATAATAAACTAAACAGTACGAATAGAGATAAAGAAAAAGACGCTTTAACTTTTGCCTGTAAGTATAAGGATAACTTAGATGAATTTTTAAGTTTCATATCCGACTCCGACTTTTCAGTACGCGACGACTACAAGGAATCGTGGAACTTTATAAGACAAGAATTAAACTCACTTAATCGATATTCAAATCTTTGCATATGCTTAAAAGATATAAGAGAATCAAGAAATGTAACATAATAATAAAGGAGGAATCTGCTTCCTCCTATTTCTCCCACTCAAAAAGCTTCTCTATCACATTAACGATGCCGTCTTCGTCATTTGACTTTGTGATGTAGTCTGCGGCTTCTCTTACCTTGTCTTGTGCGTTTGACATAGCCACTCCTATACCTGCAGCCTTTATCATTGACAGGTCGTTGAATCCGTCTCCGCAACAAATCAGATTGTTTACACTCTTTCCAAGCTTTTTTACCATACCGGTAAGCGTACTCGCCTTGTCTATACCCACTTCAGTCACCTCAAGGAAATAAGGCTCGGAACGAACAATATTTAACCTGCCTTCCCAGTATTTTTTCATTTCCTTTTCAACCTTTGCAAGATAATCACCGTCCGCAGTCATCAGACATTTGATTATCGGGAAAGTAATCTGCGGAGTCAAAGGATTTGCCTTCACTCTGATAAAATGATTTATGGTAATCTCCAACATATAATACTGCTCATCTATATCAAGTGCATACGCCTTGTCACCATTGTACGTCATAAGGTTGATGCCGAACTCGTTTGCCTGTTTTTCAAGTATCGGCAGGTATTCATGTGTCAATTCCTTCATAAAAAGCTGCTCATTATTCGTACAATCCAAGAAACAACCGCCGTTATATGAAAGTATATAACCGCCCCTTTTATCAAGTTCCAGTGTCTTTGCTACAGGCATTACACCGAATGTAGGTCTGCCTGAGGCAAGTACCACGGTTCCGCCCGCATCTATAAATCTGTCTATGGCCGCCTTTGTATTTTCAGTTACCTGCTTTTTTGAATCGGTCAATGTTCCGTCAAGGTCAAGTGCCAATACGGCGTCCGCCACTTTTATCTTCTTTTCTTCAAAAATATTCATATCTCACCTTATAAATGTCTGAATCCTTCTCCTGCAACCTCATTTGAATCAATTATTATAACAAATGATCTCGGGTCCAATTTCTTTGCAGCCTGACGTACGGTATGTACTTCCTTTACTCTACAGGCACACATAACCACATCTCTCTCCTCATCGGTATAGCTTCCCACCGCCTTAAGATATGTGGAACCTCGGTCTATAAGACTTGCTATTTCCTTTGCCATATCTTTAGGCTTGTCACATATAATCATAATAAGCTTACCTGCCGTAAGTCCGTCCATCGCCTTATCAAGCACCGTAGCAACAAGATATGCAATAATAAGTCCGTATATAAGACTGTTTACATTCTTTGATACAAGTGCAACTCCAAGCACAATTATACATGAGTCTATTACAAGCGCTATCTTTCCAAGTGAAAAATGTGGGAAAAAGTGGTGGATAAGCACCATTATAAAATCCGCTCCGCCTGTCGATGAATCCCTCATAAATATAAGTGCATAGCCTGTTGCGGAAATAACTCCCGTACATATGGCTGCAAGTATATACTCTCCCTGATATGCCGGCACAAACTTTGCAACAATATCAATCATGATTGATGTTATAACAATTGACTTGATTGATTTTAATAAAAACTTTCTTCCGATCTCCCTATATGAGATTATGGCAAAAGGTATATTAAGGACTATAGTTCCGATACCTACAGGTAATCCGAAAAGCTGATACAGTATCAGTGCAAGACCTGTAAATCCCACCATAGGAAACTTGAACGCTGCTGCAAAGCAGTAAGTTCCTATTCCCATAAATATACCTGCAATAATATCCACCAGGATATCTATTGACCACTCTTTTAATATTTCTTTGTTCATCTTATTTCCTATCTGTCAAAATAATTCTTTTTTATATTTTATCGAGTCTTTTTCATTTATCTCTCTTATAACTTTACAAGGATTTCCTGCCGCCAGACTGTTTGCAGGTATATCCTTGGTGACCACACTTCCTGCTCCTATCACACAGCCCTCTCCTATAGTCACTCCGCCTGTTATCACTACATTTGCGGCAATCCAACAGTTATCACCTATACTTATAGGCTTTGCATACTCATCGTCATAGGCTGTTTTATCATCCTTAAACTTTATATTCCTCTCCTGCCACCTTAACGGATGCATGGGTGTCATAAGACTGCAGTTCGGGCCGAAAAATACATTACTTCCTATATTCACAGGGCATACGTCAAGCACTGTAAAGTTGAAGTTTGCATAGCAATTTTTGCCGAAGCTTGTAAAGATACCGTAGTCAAAATAAATAGGACCTTGTAAATAAAGTCCCTCACCTTTATTAGGTATCAGCTCATCTATAATAGTATTCCTCAAATCATCATCTTCAAATAATGTGTTGTAATGCTGTGAAAGTCTATGTGCCTTTGTCCTCAATATTGTAAGCTCTTCATCTGTAGGGTCATATATCTTTCCTGCAAGCATCTTTTCTTTTTCGCTCATTTTCTCCTCTTTATAACAGTATTTGGTTATCGGTCTCATATAAATATTTAAATTTTGACCACATATCATTATATACTAAATCATAAAAAAAGGGCAGTCCAAAAATGGACCGCCTACTTTTTTATATATAACCTTTCCACCTAAGCAGAAGTGAAGAATTTATTATAACCGCTATAGAACCTGCATTGTGTACCAATGCTCCCACTATAGGGTTTAGGATACCTGTAATTGCAAGCACTATTACAATAAAGTTTAATCCCATTGAAAATGACATATTTAACTTGATTGTGTTCATCATCCTCTTTGAGAGTGACAACAGATGTGGAAGCTCCTTCACCTCATCGTCCACAAGCGCTATATCCGCAGCTTCTATAGCTATGTCACTTCCTATACCGCCCATAGCAATACCTACCGTAGCTCTTTTAAGTGCAGGTGCATCGTTGACTCCGTCACCGATCATACAAACCGAACCTTTTAATTTTTCCCTGTTATCAATAAAGTTTAACTTATCCTCAGGCATACACTCCGCACAATGCTCGGCTATATTAAGTGCATTTGCTATGGATGCGGCTGCATTTACATTATCACCTGTAAGTAAAACAGGACTTACTCCTATTTCATTCAGGGTTTCAATCATATTTTTGCTTTCACTTCTCAATGTGTCTGAAAGCACCACATAACCTGCAAACTTTCCGTCTATTCCGATATAGATTACAGTACAGCCTTGATTATCATACTTTTTTGTATCCGCACAGTCTACAGATATCTTATTGTCATTCATGAGCTTTTTGTTTCCTGCAATCACTCTCTTGCCGTTTATGACAGAAGAAACTCCTCTGCCTACAGTCATATTAAAATCTTCACATTTGTATATACTGTTTGAAAATTTTTCCTTATATGAGTTTACAATCGCCTTTCCTATAGGATGCTCTGAAAAGGCTTCAGCTGCACAGGCATATGAAAAAATATCTTCGTCCGAAAACTCATTATCTGCGCTCTTATACTCGGTTACACTAAGCTTTCCCTTTGTAAGCGTTCCGGTCTTATCAAAAGCAACAGTATCCACCTTTGATAATCTCTCAAGTGCGTCACCCTCTCTTACCAAAAATCCGTGCTTTGTCGCATTATCAATGGCCGCCATAATGGCTGTCGGTGTAGCCAGTACCAATGCACATGGGCAAAATACTACAAGTATTGTGACCGCTCTTATTATCTGTCCTGTAAAAAGCCATGTAAGCGCCGCTGCCGACAGTGCCACAACTACAATCCATGTCGCCCATTTGTCTGCAGTACCTACAATCTTTGCCTTGCCTGCATCTGCAGACTGTACAAGCTTTATCATTCTCTGTATTGAGCTGTCTTCTCCCACCTTTGTGGCTCTCATTTCAAATACGCCGAACTGATTTATTGTACCGCTTGCTACCTCATCACCGACACTCTTATCAACCGGCACAGACTCACCTGTCATTACAGACTGGTCTATTGATGTCGTACCTGATACTATAATACCGTCAACAGGTATACTCTCACCGGGCAACACTCTTATAATCTCACCTTTTTTCACTTCGTCCGCATCTATCATTCTTTCAATACCGTTTTCAATAACTCTGGCGGTCTTAGGTGTAAGCTTCACAAGCTTTTCTATCCCCGCTCTTGCCTTGGCAACCGTTATATCTTCAAGTAATGCGCCAAGTTGCATGATGAAGGCTACCTCTCCCGCTGCAAAATCCTCTCTTATACAGATAGCTGCAATAAGTGCAAGAGATACCAATACATCCGCTTTTATATCAAACTCCGTTGTAAGTCCGATTATCGCTTCAAGTATTATAGGAACTCCGCAAAGTATAACGGCAATCCACGCCAAATTAAAAGGTGCTTTTATCCATCCTGTAATACTGAAAAAAAGTGCCGTTCCTGATATGCAAAGGAATATGATATCTTTCTTTACTCCTCCAAAATCCATAAGGTCTTCTATTTTGCTCATAAACTCTTTCATATAAGCCTTCTTTCAAACAATCATTCTATTTTATACCTATAGGGGTATATGTTTCATGTTTGTATTATACCTATAGGGGTATATGTTTGTCAAGAGTTTAAAATAAAAAGCCGATATCTAATCTTAACAACTAAATATCGGCCTTATATGCTTATTATGAAGTTTTATTGTTTAGTACATAGCTGTTTTTTATCCCATATTTGCAAAGCGTTCTACAGCTTTTGTAAAATTATCTATGGTCTTATCCACATCTCCATGGTCTATACCGTCACGTACACAATGTTTGATATGCCCTTCAAGTATAACCTTACCACACCCGTGCAGCGCTGACTTTGCCGCATTTATCTGCGAGAGTATATCCTCACACGGTACATCTTCATCTATCATTTTATCTATTGCCTGTACCTGTCCTATTATCTTTTTCAGTCTGCGATGTAGACTGCTTGAATCCATACATTGTCTCATACTACCACCATCCTGTCAAAACTATATCGATTTATATTTCTATATTATACCTCGGGTCAAACTGACGCTTAGTGTATCAGGTTTTTTGTCCCCAAGTTTCATCATATTATAATCCTACCGCTTTCCCGTGTCAATGTATCGTGGCAACACTTGACATAAAAGCCGATTTTCCATATTGACATGTTCTTCTCTTTTTATTACAATACAGTGATATTTTCAAGGAGGTTATTTATTGGACACTAAAAAATTTAATTGGCAATTTTTGAATGCCACCACGCTTAAGCTTATTGCCGCCGCACTGATGTTCATCGACCACATTCATGAAATGTTTTCACATGTCGGAGCACCTATATGGCTGACAATGTTTGGAAGACTTGTATTCCCCATGTTCTTATTTGCTTCTTCAGAGAGCTTTCATTACACACATAGTAAAAAAAGATACTTAATCAGACTTTTGATTGCAAGCTGGTTTATGTCCACTTTTACCTTTATACTTCAGGGCATTCTACCAAATGATAATGTAGTACTTATGAATAATGCATTCAGCACATTCTTTGTTACAGGATTATATATGTTGTTCTGGGATATATTTGTAGACGGCGTCCACAAAAAGTCGGTACCGAAGATAATCGGTGCGATACTTCTATGCTTCATACCTGTTCTGCTTACCTTGCCTATGCTTATTGGAGGAGTACTTTCCACAAGTGACAGCGTTTCACCGGATGTTGTACGTTACATCGCGATATTCTCTTTGTACCTTCCAAATATCCTTACTGTTGAGGGAGGCTACCTCTTTGTACTTCTGGGGCTTTTATTCTATATATTCAGAAAAAGCAGAGTACTACAGATACTTATCTTGATTGCAATGTCCGCATATATTTTTATTGTCGGTGACAGGATTCAAAGCATCATGATATTTGCGGCCGTTCCGATAGCGCTGTACAACGGTGAGAGAGGAAAGGGTATAAAGAATTTCTTCTATATTTATTATCCTCTGCATATCGGAATTTTATATGTGATCTCAACACTTGTTTTTAAGTAAAATAAGAGCATCCCCTGTCAGAGGATGCCTTTTTTATTTGCGAATCAAGCTGCCGTTGTCAATAATTGACGCTTTGCGAATACGTGATAAGCTGTCACTTTCAAGCAGATAAGGGCATAAAACAGGCTCTAAGAAAAAACTCATAGGCCTAACTTGAGTAGCCGACGCCACTGCCCAAAGTCTTGATGTTGCAAGCTCTTCCACTATCTTCATTGCCTCATCATATTTTTCAAAGAGCCTATAAAGCTTAATCGCCTCAATGTAGTCAAGTTCGCTCATTTCATCTTTACATTTCATTCTGTCTTCAAATATTTCAAGAGCGTCTTGAGGATATCCCTGAAGGCGACAAATTGTAAAAAGCTTTGTCCTCCACGCTACGCTGCCTTCTTCAATCTTTTTATTTTTTAACTTGACCTCTTTTATAAGCTCTTCCTTTGATTTGGGGTCGGCTGCCTCTTTAAATTCTGCATCACCGCGATTACAAGGCATAACTCCGGTCTTTAAACATTCTATCATTGCATCAAGAAAGAAAATTTTAGGTCCATTGTCGCTCTCACCCTGTAATCTTATTTTTTCTTCTTCAAATATATCAATCAGCTCACTTTGCCTGTTAAGCACGATAGCGGCTGTAGTCATAGCTGCCATATGCTCATCTTTTACATTTGAATAATGCCACTCATCAAACCAAGGCAGTACTGTAATGTCTCTGTCCAAAGCATTGGAAAAATTCCCGTCAAAATAAGCCGCTTCAGCCAAAACTGCTGCAACTTGATGCGGAAACTTCCTCGAGAATTTTTCAATTGCTTCTAATGAACCTTCCTTGTCATCCATCACTTCATAACAAGCCGTCCTGAAGTTTTTCGGCAATTTCACAACATTCATACTATGTTCTCCTTAAAAACTTATCAACTTCTTCAGTGCCTCCAGTTCTTCTTTTGTGAGTGTCACTCCTTTTCCCATCTTCTCATGTTCAGGCGCCCATTCTCTTATATCGTACTTCGGTGTGGCACCGTTCCATGAAATAAGGTTCAGCTCCTTCCTCCAACCCTTTGCATTCTCTGATAAAACTCCAATCTCCTCTACTATGTCGTATCTGAAATCTCCTGCCATAATATCTCCTTTCTCCGTTTAAATCCTCAATCATTTAAAATTATTTGTTACATACTTATTATATCACTATTTTCTTCCAAGCTTACATCTTTTAATACAGAATAAAAACATAATGGGCAGAGCAGGATTTGAACCTGCGGTGTTTCTTTTGTAACGGATTTACAGTCCGCCCCCTTCGCCACTCGGGACACCTGCCCAAATATCAATATCTTATATTCACAAAATAAGATATTGATTCTCCTATCCGGATTCGAACCGGAATCAACCGGTCCGTAGCCGGTCATTCTGTCCGTTGAACTATAGGAGACATACTTTGCTTTGATGAGCTAAGTATATTATAGCCGGCCCGACTTGTCATTAAACCTGTGGTATACAAGTCAGGTTAGATTTATTTTTAAAAAAGCACCCTATACTTTATAAAGTGCTTTTGCTGAATTTACTTCGCCCTTTGTTCTTCAAGTTTTGCAAATAAATTCCAAACCCTTTTTATACTGTTTCTTTTTTCCCTATTTTCAGCTTGGCGATAATACTTTTTTTGTTGCTTTGTTACTTTCGGTAATTTCTTATAACTAACCTGCATTAACTTTTTTGCTTCATCATGTCTTACAATATACTCGAGATGATTGTATGGTGATTGATTCTTTACCACATCCCTTTGTACATGGTAATGCGCAGTCTTTGCTTCTTCCATGGTCAGAGGCTTTCCGTCAAACGGACAATGCAATAACTTATACCTGTGTTGTACATACAATATTTTCCAAGCCGCCATATCGGTAAGAATATAAAGATCGGTGTCGTCAAACTCTATTTGCACTCCCCTTTTCTTAGCTAAGTACTCTATTCCTATTGCATACTTTCTATACTTACAAGGATAAAAGGCTACCCTCTCTTCCTTTGCAATATATCTCATGACCTTTTTTAAATTTTTACTTCCTCCGGCATCCTCCATGTCGGTCCATACATCTTTTTGCAGCTCTTCATTCCACTCTTCAAGATATAACCTTACTTCCTGACTTGATTCATTTAAGCTTATGCGCCAATTATACCAATCAGTATGTACTTCTATATAATCATCCTTAAGCTCTGTCCAAATAGGTAAATCTCTGAATACGTCCTTTAAATTTTCTCTATATCCATTGTATAAAAACTTAATATTGCAACAGCACTTACACGGCTTTAAATACTTGATTTTTATGTCATCCATATCAAAGCTTATCAATGACTTTTCTTCGATTCGATTTATAAATCTACATCCCGGTCTGTGATAAATCTTTGATTTACTACTCATCTGCGCTATCATCTTATTCCTCCAATCCACAAAGTACTTCTTTGTTATAATTGGAGTTTATCAGAGTATCTGTCCGTTAAAAATGACAGCTAATAAACCTTCCTATGCCTTACGTAAACTATACTTATCTATCAGAGTATTTCTTTGACATATTAGCAATACTTTCTTTAATTTGACTTCTAAGATTTTCAGGTTCCAAAACCTCTACATATGGGCCGTATTGCAATGCCCAAAATTTCATTGCCCTTTCATTGCAGTTTACTCTTACTATAATCAGGTCTTCATCTTTTTTAATAATACTAAAGTCCGTCCCAAACCAATCCACCAACTCAGACATCATATCTTTAGTCGTCAGGAGCTTAACGGCAGTACTTTTTCCGCTAAACATATAAATATGTTCAGCCATATGCTTTGGAAGATTTATCCCGTATCTAAGCTCAGGCACATCTTTCATCGGCTTAATTCTTTCTTCAAGTTCATGCACCTCAGTCATTTTGTCTATACGAAAGTGTACTACATTATCATACTTATCATAATTTCCTATCAGATAAAATTTCCCGTTATTTGCAACTATCCTATATGGATTTACAATATAAGGCTCTTTCCTTCTGGGATGAAGCTTAAAATCCGTTCCTATATCATTATATATAAAGCTGATCTTATGTTCCTCTGAGATTGCATCATTTATCTTATCTATAGAGTAGACGTTTTGTCTGTTTATGTTCTTGTTAAGCTCAGGTATATTACATATATTTGATACTTTTGCATTAAAGTATTTACTTGAAAGCCCTCTTATCTTTTTAATAAGTTCCTTAGCCTGATTTGAAGAAAATGCTTTTGAAAATAAAACACCGTCAATAAGTATCTTAAGTTCTGCATCATCAAACTCTCTAAAAACCATTCTGTATCCGTCTTCCATTGATATTTCAAATCCATGGCTCTCTCCAAATTCTTTTAATAACAAGACATTATTCTTTACAGAGCGCCTGTCACATACCGTTCCATAGTCTTTTTCCAAAAGCTTTATAATCTCTTGTTGTGTCAAAGAATGATTCTCATCGGTATAATTGCGAAGTATCTCCAGTATGAACATATTCAACATCTTTTTATTACTTATACCATACACCTAAGCCTTCCTCCCGGATACAAAAAATCTATTTTCCGTCCATAAAACTCTTTATCTTTACTATTTCTGCTTCTGCTCTTTTTCCTACACAGTCTATATCCCATTTACCTTTGTGCTTGTCCAAAATCTCCTGTCTGACTGCTTTGACTGAAGCATATTTTGAATCTTCGTACTTCACAAGCTTATCTATTACAGGCTTGTCTTTGATACATCTATTAATGCTACGCTCAAGTACCGTCAAGTTACCTATTCCGTTAAACTCATCAACATTGTCTTTAAAATTATTTCTTGCCTCAATATGCTCTATATCATATGGATCCCTGATCATTTCATAGTTAAAAAACCTCTCATAAATATCACGTTCTTTTACATCTTTATCCACCTCATCAATAAGTGCTGTCAGTGTACAAACAAGGTGAACCCTACTCCCATTATCAAATAAACCGTATTGAATAGTTTTATAAAAATCATCACAAGGATTATACCCATTACTGCGTACAGGTGACCACAAAAGACTTTTAATGTTTCTTATAATCTCGTCAGTGCTACATTCCTTAAACCACTTAAAGCATTCAGCACAAACCTTATTTTGAACAGGATTTATTACTCTGTCATTGACAACGGTATAGATTAAGAAGAATCTAAACATATACATATTTACTCTCAGTGAATCTATATAGTAATCGCTCCATTTCTTTCCTTCAGCTTTAGCCCTAAAATATGCAACCACAAAAGGTATGGTCCAATACCTTTTATATCTGGTTTTTTCTACCAAATAAATTGAAAAGATTTCTTTTGCTATTTCAGGATGTTCGCCATTATACCTTACATTTTCAATCCAACGCCAATAATCTATAAATCCATCCACTATATGCTTGAATGTGTCAAACTCCAGTACGCTTAGATCACTTTGCTCTGTAAGTCTGGTTCCTTTAAAAAGTTCATCAAAGAACTTTTGATTACTCTTGGATACTTCAGAAAATCCCCAGCCAAATTCAGCACAAATTATATGTTTGTAGATATCTAAAACCCATCCCATATCAAATTTTGTCTGATCTGTTCTTCCGTCTTTTCCAAGTTTCTCATTGCTGTCATCTATTGATTGATAACATAAATTTATTTCTTCCAACCAGTCTTTTGTCTTATCAATTCCTCTAAGATAATTATAGTATCTTACTTTAAAAATATCTGTTGCATTTAAGTCAAGCCCTGTAGTATTTATAGTATTAAAAACCGATACCACTTCAGATAAATCCATCTCTTCAGTAATCAGTTGTACGAAGTATACATTATCCAAAACAAAGTTTTTTAATTCCGTATAGAATTCATTTTTATCTTTAAACTCCTTTTCAAAATGTTCAACTTCTTCCTTCAGCAGTTTCCTGTTTTCGTAATATTTGGAAGAATCTTTTTTAATATTATCATTTAATACTTCTTTAAGCTTCTCTGAGTCTATAACCATACTGCAATCAATATACTCTTTTGGATGTTTTTCATTTCTTTGAAGCACGTCCAAAAACAGCAGAAATGTTGTAAGCCTTTGTTGACCGTCAACAATATCAAGTGTATTTTTATCTTCTTTATTACGATCAAGCTGTATTGTACCGAAAAAAACAGGTTTTGCATTTGTTTTGCAGTCTTTTTTATTGACCTCTTTAAATGCATCAAATATAGATTCCAAAAAATCTTTTATATTTTTTTCTTCCCACGAATATGGACGCTGGTAAATAGGTATTCTATAACTTTCCCCTTCATTTACCTTTATTACCTCTCTAAGTCCAAGCACTTTAGAATCAATCGGAAATCCCATAAATCCTCCCCATAATAACTTATTTTATTAAGTTTATAATGTATAACTATTTTTATTCTACATCATTATAACCTTTTTTCAATCTCTAATCACTAATTTTCTGCCATTACCTGTCAAAAAATAATTTAATTCAGATATCAAAGACTCTTTTGAAAAATCATGTCCTTCACCTTTTATTATTTTATATTTACAGGCAGTATTTTTTATGACATTTAAAACTTCAATATAGCGAAATGAAGGATCCTTTTCACCATACAAAAAATACATATTATCTCCTCTAAACTTTTCTACACCTTCTTTTATTCTATGAAAGTTAATCATCAATGGAGCATTGATCAAAACAGCATTCTTAATTTTTTCAATTTTACTGCACTGAGCTGCACCTATAGAAGCTCCGTTTGAAATTCCGACAAAAAATATTTCTTTATAATTATCCACATACTTACTTACACATTTTATTTCTTCTTCCAAATCACAAATAGAATCTTTAGGATTGGCACAAACCACAAATGTATAACCGTATTTTTCAAATAACAAACTGCATATATCCAAATATTTATTTTCAAAGCCTTCTATACTTCCACCTCTACCGGTTTTAATAAAAACCAGATATTTTTCACCTTTTATAACTCCAAACTGTTTTCCGATTACTTTATCATACTTTTTCAACGCTTCTCCTCCCCCTTTAGTTATGGCTGAAGTCTCTTCACCCAATTTATTTTCTATATTTAAAATAGCATAAAGGATGTACAATATTTTGCACATCAAATAAAAATAAAAATGCTGCAGAAATAAGATAATTTTAGTTTCCAAAACTGTCAAAAACTATTATAATAGACTTAATATATTTAACCGGCACTGAAACTACCATTATTTAAACAGAACAGTATCAGGTTAATAATTATCAGTTGACTAAGGGGGACTACCTATGGGAAATCAAAGATCCAGTATGTTATTGTTTTTGAGTGATTATAAAACACCTGAAAAAGATGAGAATCATATTATAATTGAAGATGATAAGCCTTACTATTCTTATATAACTGACAATGACAACAATAAATTAGCTTTTTCCGGATGCCATACTAACGATGCTCCTGCCAGATTTCTTCTGAAGTTGGCAGAACATAATAAAGAACCTATTGATAAAATTTTTTGCATCGTATCAAAAGATGTTTACAATATTAAACTTCCGCAATTAGAAAATGAGAGTAGTAAATTGAGACTGGAAAAGGGTAAAACAGCTTTTGATCGTTTTTCAGCTTTAATAAGGAATGAGGTAGGACCTTCAATAGAAATCATTCCTATTTATTATGACTTTGATCCGAATAATGAAGATTTTTACCCAAAAGATAAGCCTACCTACATATATAATCAAATTGAAGCCTGTGATATTGGAGAAAGTATTTATATCGATTATACAGGTGGCCTTCGAGACGTTAATTTGCTTATGATAGCACTTATACGATATTTGGAATTTAAAGGAATCGTATGTAAAGATATTATCTATAGCAACTTTCACTCTAAACCCAGAAAAATTCATAGTATCCGCTCTACTTATAATATGTTTGACATGATCAATGGAGTAAGTGAATTTGTCGGTACAGGAAACGCAAGACAGTTGGTAAATTTACAAAAGAAATTGGAGAACACCACAAAAAATGATAATGTGAACAACTTTGTTAACAGCTTACAAAGTTTCTCTGATGCTATTGCCCTTTGTAATGTTGGCGGCATAGTAGATGCCATAGATTCTATAAGTAATGCCATTAATACATTGGAGAACGATACAAGTGACGATATATTTGTTCAAATGTTTAAGACTCTAATACCTACAGTAAAGGAAAAACTCTATATTGGCAAAGAGCCACCATCTATTTTGGACCTGTCTAAATGGTGTTTGGATAATAATATGTTACAGCAGGCAGTAACTATATATAATGAGAAAATATTAAGCTATTATATTTTAAATAATTATGATGATTTTAGGAAGGAACTTAAAGACCCAAGCCGGGAATATAAAGGTTATAAAGATATACAAGAGCAGTACAAAAATCTCAGCAAAATTTGGGACGAGTTTAATGATTCAGATGGAAAAAGAAATAAATATAAAAAGGAAATCTCAACATATATAGATGATGAGATAACAAAGATATATACCAATTGCAAAGGCTCTGATATTGATAATATAAGAGATTGTTCAGTAATTGTTTATAAAGCTTTAACGAAAATAGAAAGTCAATATACACATGGCAAAACAGATGGATTATCAAATGACATATCAAGCAAAACCACAAACTTTCAGGGATTTATGTTCTTTTTTATGAATAATGAAGATGCTTTTGTAAAATATGTCAAAGACCAGATTACTAAAGATATAAAGCCAATCTTTTCTTTACAGGAACTTGAAAAATCAAACCTGAAGTTATGGCGAGCTATGAAATATTACCAAGCTGTTAAAATACTCAGAAATAATATTAACCACGTAAGTGGTGATGTTGGAAGTATGAATGAAACTATGCAGCAATACCTTGAAAAAAAAGGCTTGGGTGATACTGCAATCGCTGCCGGAAAAACATTCAAGTTTAAATTAGAAAAAGACTTCATTTCAGAAACTCTAAAGGCTGCTATAGAATTCTCGAAAGAGATCTGCAAAAATTAATACAATCTAAAACGCACAACCTTTATGATACAGTGATGTGACCCCAATCGTTAGATTTCAGGTCTAACGATTGGGCAATCACAGACTGTTTATTTTTTGATAGAAATTTAAACCAATTTCTTTATATTCCTAATAATTTTACCAGATTCTTTGCTTTCTTCACCGCAGTGGACTTGGCAGTACAGTTTGCAATTTCTAAAAGCCCCTGCCATTTGGCATCTTCATCCAAAATATATCCTCTCTTCATTGCTTCCCTTAAATAATCGGCATAGTAAGTGCAGATATCCAAAACTCTGTTTATCCATACAGGTGGCTTATTATTCTTTACAACAACCCCTCCGGCGTATTTGATACATTCAACAAGCATTATATAACATATACTTAAAAGCTTATTTTCTTTCTCAACTATTCTTACAAGCTTTGCCGGGCTTATCTCCTCATGTAATAAAAGTTCTCTCATGATTTCTCTTAAATTCTCTACAGATAAATCTCCCAAGTCCACCAATTGTCTGAAAAGACTTTTTGCTCCATAAATACTCTCTCCGTCCTGTGCCAAAGTACTCACTGCAATAGTTAAAAATATCTTTGAATAAGGCGTTGAGTTACCCTCAAGAGTTCCTTCTTTTTCACCACGCCAATTTCTATATTTGCTTACTACAACCTTTTTCTTTTCAGGGTCATAATGAAGCCATACACTCTTTTTTTTCTCATCTATGATTTTTCCGTCGCTGTCGGCAACAGCTCCCGACATTTGAGCCTCTTTTTGAATTCCATAAAACCATCCGTAAATATATACTTGAAACAGCCTGTCAGGTATATCCGGTAATTTCAAATCAAAGCTGAAAGCTTTTTCGCCTTTTCTTACTTCAAATACATTTATATTAAACTCAACATTATCATAGATAAGCTTTTTAGCCTTTGGTAATGCCATCCATACTTCATCAAAATCATTTGGCGTATTTTGATTCTGTACTTTATCATATTTTTCTTCTTTTATATCCATACCAAGGGAATTTAGCTTATTCACTATTTCCTTGGCATATTCTACAGCCTTTGAAGATCCGGACTTTGTGGCGAGATTTTTTACAGCCTTCAATTCCAATGCACTTTTAGAAATAATCTCTTTTTCTACCGCAAAAATAACTTCATCCAGATAATCTCTTAGAAATTTTACAATCTCAGCTGTTCCTGAGAGCATTCTAGGTGCTTTAAGCGATACCTCCACCACATCACAGGCAGCCATCCATACCAAACTCAACATACCGTCTTTAGCCATATTTTCCATTGCAAAAGCCAGACTTGCCAAGTTTGACGGTGTACCGCCACTCCAATCCAAATATGAAATATCTGCAACTCCCGGTAAGAGAAGCCCCCTTTCCCATGCTTCATTAGTCGCCGTAATAACATCTGCAGCATTCTCATCACTTAAGTTACTCCTCACTGCAATCCAGTTCATCATTGCACCTTTTGTAAGAGGTTTTCTCCTTTTTGCTATCTGCCTTAAATTTATACCCTGACTATGATAGACTTCAGTATCTCTTCGTATTGCAGTAAGTGAATAATCTCCCCAGGTCGGAAATATAGAATACATACCTTCATAGCACCATGAAAGTCTAAAAGGAAATGCCTTTAAGCTTTTCGGCACATCAACGTCCTCTCTCCAATATGCACTTTTTCCGAGTGAAAATTCCGGTTCAACATATGGGTCATCCAAGTAATCTTTTATAATTTCCTCAGCAAAGATATCTTCTCCCTTTTCATCCTTTAAAAAATCTCCCAAAGGAAGTAAAACCTTTAATCTAAGGCCGTCTGTTTTTTCCAAAAACCTTTTTTTATCTTCTTTTGTAATACGTTCAATATCCAGTCTGGTAATCGCAAACTGTAAATCCGGTTCGGCGACATATGAAAAATTCTCATTTTTATACTTAATAAGTCTGTCTGTCAAATCAGGTAAAGTTATACTAAGGTCCTCATAGCTCGGTGTACTTAATATACATGGCCATTTATCTATTGACTCAAATAATACTACTCTTCTTGTATAAACTAATCCGCTATACCTGATTTTTAAGATTTCCTTTTCACCGTTCCATTCATTAGTCTTACTGTCCGGGCATACATTATTCTCAATATTTTTTGCCCATCTTCCAAGTGCCCACATACCGCTTGAATCATTTATTGTAATTCCTGCCAGACTTATTTTTGCTTCATCAGGATTTCTATGTGCAATATTATTTGCCATTGCAATAAATCTCTCGAAAGCCACATCATCAATATACTCTTTTCTGTCGGAAATCACTGCCAACAAATCTGTAAGATTTTCCGCTGAGACTTCTCCTATTTCAAACCTTGGCACCTCCCAAAGTTTAGGTGTTTCTCTCCAAAGCCCTTGCACTTCTTCTTTTAGATTTTCCTGTTCTATCTCAAGTCCCCAAGCCTTTTCAATATTTCCTGCAAGCTTTGCTATACTTTTATCCTCATCCTGCTTATAAAGTAGAAGCCAATCTTCATACTCTTTTACCGACTTAGGCTTTTCCCTTTTTAAAACAGTGTTTAAAATCAGTTTCTTTATTTTTTTCACCTTTGCCGAACTGCAGGAAATCAGTATAGGATATAGCCATTCGTCTGTAGCACTCTCTATAAGTACAGGTGCAAATCTCTCCATCAAAGCCGTTTCTCCAAGTCCAAGCAGTGGAATAATTGTTTCTACTCTTGATTTGATCTCTTCATCTGTAATTCCGATTTGTTCCAATACATTTACATATTCTTTTCTGTCTCCCGGCCTTTGTGCAATGCTAAGTCCGTAAAACACCTGCTCCATAGCAGTATCTTTTGTAATGAGATTATTTTGTACACCCCATATAAGTATCTCTGAAAAAGGTCCGGTTGCAGGCACATTCAAGGCAACGCCTACTTCTATATGCTCATTAAATCTTCTTAAAATTTCCGATTTTTCAATTACAAATCTCTCATCAAAATTGTAGTCTTTTCTTTTTGATGTCAGAAGAATTGCCGCCGCAGCTGCCCAGTCCTTCATATACTCCACAGACTCGGGAATTTCAAGATTCATTTCATGAACAAGTTTTAATGCCAACATTCCAAGCACTGACAGCGAATGCTCCCATATCCTCCTGTTTGAAGCGCAGGCGGCTTGTATAAAGTTCATTGCGAAAGTCTCGCCTCTCTCCTTTATAGCCTTTAGAGCGACTTCACTGCTTCTTCTAAGAATATTTGCAGCTCTTTTGGCATCCACACCCACTCTTATAGCAAAGATTGCAAGCTTTTCAAGATCTACATCCACCACGGAAACAAATCCATATGTATTATCTGATAATTGTTTTATCTCTGTCCAGTCTCCGGATTTTAATCCTTCCCTTGCCTCTTTTTGCTCTTCTTTGTTTCCTATTCCAAGATTTAAAATATCATCAAAATCTGTCTCTTCATAGCCGAGAGAACGATATATTTCTGCCGCTTTTTCTAATTTGCTTGCCATACTATACTCCTTTTTTCAGTTTTACCGCCAAAATATGTTTGCATGGTCCTCTACTGTTTTGATGTTTCAGATACCATGTACATGTGCATTTTGCATTATCCAAATTTGCATCTGTAGGATAAATAACCCTATACGTATTTTCTCCCGATCTTACATGCCATATATTATCTTCAATATACTCGGTATCTTCTACAAGTTTTTTTGCACCTACAAGCCTGGGATTGTCCTTTAAAACTCTATCAGGATCATCAGGCAATTCTCTATGGAAAAATGCTCTCTCCCTAACATCAAAACCGAGCTTCCCTGAAACGGCAAGCAGCTCCATTGCATCATTCATATCATTTTTTACTATTCCGATTGATTTTGATATTTTATCAATATCAAGTCTTGATTCAAAGTTTAATATATTATCAATTTTGTCCGCACATTCAAGTATTTTAGTGGTTGAGAGTGAATCAAGTAATGCCCCCTCACCTGAATAACCTTCATAGCTCTTTGCAGTCAAACTAAGCGTAATATTTGCACCGGTCATACATACTTCAATCATCATCTGCCCCGGCTCACCATTTTCAGGTGCGTAAAAAAAGATCGAGTTTACATTGCTCATTATTTTTTTAAGTGCACTAAGTCTGTGAATACCACTGATATATACGCTGTTTTTTTCTTCTCCAGATTTTAACATTACACCTGTCTTTGTGGGTGTAAGCCATCCGGATTTTTCCTTTCCTGTAACAGGAGGTAACATTGCAATAAATGACTTTGCCTGCATTCCCTCGACATGGAACTTGTATTTCATACTTTGATGCAGCATGGCACAATTTCCAAGTGCTCTTATCCATCTGTCAGGCATCTTTACAGGCCTTTGAGTAACTATATCTGTAAGCACACTTTTGTTATCAAGATTTTTACTGTGCAAGGTCTTAAGTCCTTCATCTCCTATTCTAAACTTTAATCTGTCTCCCTGCCTTATATTAAGAAGAGACTTTCGTAAATTGTTGCCTATATCCACATTTGTAGTACCATAAAGTATGTCACCGTCCAAAGCATTTTGGAATACATCCATTCTTGCATAAACACCGTTGCAAGCTGAGAAGCATTCTGCCCTCAGTCTGTCACCCTGGGCAGAAAGGATAGGGTCTCTTTGGTCCACCGGTACGTATTTAAAGTATCTTGTACTCACAATATCTGCCAGCACCAGCAGTCCTCCTGAAATAATTGTCGGATTGATGATTTCTCCATTGAAAAATAAAGGATCGTTCTCTATACCGTTTGGGGTAAGTGCAGGTGCTATAGATAAGCTCAAGTTTCCGTCAAAAAGGGTTGATGCTGTTTTAAATTCTCTCATTATATCCCCCTGAAATTTGTATACTAAAAGGGCAACCCTATATAGGATCGCCCTTTTATTTTAGCATAAAATTTAGTTTTTTACTTTATTTAGTAACTCCGTATTATAATTTAGATATATTATTAATGTCATCGACTAAAACTTTTACTGCCGGATTATCAAATCTCTATATTTTCCGACACTTTAAATTTTTTGATAACAGATTTAAATAACTATTTCATATTTCTCTTTTAAATTATTTAACATACTATACTTAATCATTCCTTCCAACTGCATCCTTCCGACTATTATCCCAGGAGCGATTCCCTGTGCCTTTGCAAATTGAAGTACTTGGCTTTCTGAATAATCTCTATTTCTTCTAAAATCTTCAAAATCTTTAGAGTCAATCAGTATATCACCAGACCATCTGTCAGCCTCTTTCTCATCATCTTCAGACGTACCGTTTGTCTGCCCTACATGTCCGAGAACAATGTGTGCAAGTTCGTGGAATAAGCTGAACCAAAACTTGTCTGCATCCTTTCCTCTTGCAGTAAGTCCAAGAACAATCTTATTCCCATCTATAAAAGAAGCTCCCTGTAGAAAAGATCCTTCAAGATGTGGCAAAAATACTAAAGCAATACCACAGTCTGCAAGATATTTTTTTATCTTAGGACAGAATTCCTTTGGGTTAAGAACCGTCATGTTTCTTATATCATTCAAAACTGAAGTTAACCCTTTGATATTTATGGAAGCGGTTTGAATATTACGCGCCTTAATCCTTGCTTCTTGAGCCCACGCCATTAAAGCCAAATCACTTTTTTCCGTAATTGCCAAACGTCTACATGCAATTCTTGTAATCTGCTCCTTTCCGATAAGAGAAAGTTCAACAACCTCAAAAAATTTCCTAAGATTAACAACCTTTTCATTAGATTCTACTGCATCCGGAATCCAACCGAATTTTACCATCTCACTATAAGGAATTTTTTTTACCATCTCTTTATCGGCTTCCATTGCATTTTCTGCTTCCGCCTTAATAATCTTCTCTCTATAGATTGACTCCAAATTATTCCAAAACTTAGCAGGAACACCTAAAACCATCTCTAATCTGACTGCTGTTTCAGGTGTAAGCTGTACATCGCCATTAATGAGCTTACTGATATGTTTTTCAGACATATCCATTCTGGCAGCAAACTCCTTCTGGCTCATTCCCCTGTCGTTTAACTGCTCTTTAATTGTCGCTCCGGGTGGCGTTGCAATATAACTGCGACTTCTAACCATAGTGCTACCTCCCCGACTTAAAATATTAACCATCAATGATAGTCAACAATTTCCAAAATATTTGCTATTTGAATTTCATTACCAATTTTCTCGAATACCAATCTGTATGGATGAACCAAGTCCACTGCATATTGTCCTTTCCTATTCTGCTTAAGTGCATGACATCGCCCGATATGAAACTGTATCATTATCTCAACCGTGTCCACAGCACAAATTTCATCTATACGCTGATGTATTTTATCTGCCATTTCTCGACCATAGGTTCTCTCCGCTGTTTTGGCATCCGTACAAACCCTTTCAATTTTCTTATTCTTGTAAGTAATATCCAAAGCATTGCCTCTCTTATATATTTACCTTTGAGGTAAATTTATATTAGCATGAATATGACACTTTGTCAAATTATAAATTAACCTCTAAGGTTTATTTTATATATTCTGATTTTTAATTTTCTTTTTGCAACTTCCCATACATGTCAATTACACCGATTTATCTTTCCTGTAAATATTAGCTTTCCAACATCCGACTTATAATACATTTTATTTGTTTAGACCATCGGCGTTATCTACAAATATTCAAAAACAACGAATTGATGTCGTTAGTTTGAAACTGTTAATTTCCAAACGATAATTCCAACAGCTCCTCCGCTACAACAGCAGATTTTATCCTTATCAAATTATCCCACACATCTTCCTTTCCTAAAAGATTCATACCACCATGCCATACCAGTTCTTCATCTATGACTGCAAAGTGTTCATCTACCTCATCTTTAATAACAACCTGTATTCCTGATGTTTTCATCTGATTAATCATTTCATGATAATCATTAATGCTTCCAAAGCTCATTTCTTCAGGATCAATTGTTATCACGACTATCTTACATCCTGCTTCCACCTGCTGTTTTGTAATATAAATCATTCTATCAACTCTCTCTTGTACAATGTGTGGGCTTGAAATAATTATTCTCTTTTCTGCCTCTATAATATCTCGTTCAAATATATCAATATAGTTCCCTGAATCATAAATTGCATTTGCAACTTGTTTATCCAATATCACATTCGAAATTATAGAATATCCTAAACGCTTATAAGTTCTTAGACGTTTTGAATACATTTTCTCAAAAACTTTTAAATGAGCATCTATATAATCATAAACAACTACATACTTCTTACCTTCATAATCTCTATGTAATCTCCCAACATACTGCTCTAATCTTCCATCAAATGAAACCGGTGATGCCAACATCAATGTATCTAATCTCGGAAAATCAAATCCTTCACCAATCTTCTGCCCGGTAGCTATTAAAATAATTGATTTTTCATTTAGAACTTCCTTTAATTTTTTTCTGATTTCAGAATTCTCCCTATCACTATTATCACCATAAAGCAAGAACACATAATCTGCTGCACCTGACAGAATATCAAATAAATTCTTTGCCTGCTCCTTATATCTTGTAAGAATAAGCGGAGTTCTTCCATCGACAATTGCCTGTCTTATATCATTTACAATCATTTCATTTCTTATTTTATTGCTACTTATCAAATTATAAGCAGTATTAATATCGTTCATAGTTTCATTTGTATCCATAACCCTTGTAAATCTTGGATATACATAATGTCCAATCCCCTGTTCTTTCGCACGCTCTTTCGCAGTATAGCTATGTCTTATCGTACCTAATAACATATATACTATTTTTTCAAGATTATCTCCACGCTTTGGTGTTGCTGAAACTCCATAAACGTATCTTGAATTTACTCTCTGCATTACTTCTATCGATGTATTAGATCCACAATGGTGACATTCGTCCATAATTACCAGTCCATAGGAATTAATAAAATCATTGAAATTCCCCTTACTATACATTGACCCAATCATAGCTACATCAATAATCCCTGTAAGTGTATTCTTATTACCTGTTAATACTCCTATGACGCTATCTCTTCGTTTTTCTCTACCTGTCTTTGTTTTATAAATTGGTAGTTTCTCTTTTATAATTAAAAACCTATTTAATTCTTCTACCCACTGTTCAATCAAATCTTTGCTATGAAGAAGAATCAATGTACTGACTTTTCTTTGTGATATCAAATAACTACAAACCACCGTTTTTCCAAATGCAGTAGTTGCACTAAGAACTCCATGATCATACTGTAACATTCTGTCCGCCGCCAAATCCTGCTCTGTACGCAAATCTCCATTAAAAAAAACTTTTATAGGTCTCCCCATTTCTCTTTGATCACTAATATCGTACTCAATGCCGGCTTCTTTACAATTATTTATAAGTTGTTCTCTAAGTCCTCTTGGAATACGAATATATCCGTCAATATCCTTTCCCATATAAACAGCACTAAAATTATAATAATTTGAATATCCTAAGCGCCTATTCTTATAAAAGATAGGGTTGTCAAATGCAGCCAAGCTTCTTATTTGATTCTGTATCCTTGGCATAAGATTCAATGCATCTACATATACCCCATCGCCAAGAACAATATGCATTTTACCTACAACATCAGATTTATTAAATACTTGTTTCTTTTTCCATGGTTTAGGTCTACATTCCATAACATCAGGCACAGCACCTGTCGTTTCAGCGATTTCAGCCTTCCATTTTTTCATAAAAGCATCTATCTCTTCCACAGACAACTTCATTGTATGATTTAATAAGATATCCCACTGATCGGGATAGGCATTCCAATTACTATCAATAAAGGCACTATTTCCACTTTTTAGTGCCTGTCCCTGCAATGGAAGAGCAATAAGATTTCCTATACTGTTTGCATTATCCTGACATGGATACATTCTGTCATAATATTGGAACGACTTCATATTAATTAAAGATTGACCTCTATCCAACAAAAGATAACCGAAGTTGCGTGCTAAGGAAGCAGGAATAGGCTTTTTGAAAAATATCCACACATGTGCTCCTTGTCCTGATCTTGAACGTTCTACCAGCGGAGTGATTCCATTTTTTTCACAAATAAGACGCAAAGCTTCCACCTCTTTATGCCAGTCTTTAGTCGAATTTGCAAAATCTGTTTCTTCTGCACCCTTTTCATGATTATCAAAGTCAAATACTATAAACCTGCATGTACCATCCGGTAATAATGGATAGACTCCTATAACATCCGAACCGTCATCTTTATATCCTAACAAGTGCTCCACTATTTTTTTAGCAGTAAGTTTAGTCCAGCTTTTGTTCTTACAATCTTCACAATGTATTTTCTCCCCTTGCTGTTTGGGACAAAGTCTATCATTCCAGCGGTTATCACATTGTGGAAAATATCCACCGTTTTTCCCTCTCTTTGCATACACATCTGTTCTTCCCCAGAACATTGCAAAGTACCTATTTGCCATTTCTTCAGTAATATACTTTCTGATAACTCTTTCGCCTTGATCCGGATCAAACTCAGACGTATTTTCTATCTTTTCTTCAAATATACAACTTTCCGAATATGTTATATTAGCTTTCTTTAATTTTTTCTTTAACAAAGTATTTTCTGCTTGTAACTCCCTTACCAGTTTACGAAGTGAGTCAAGGTTTTCCGCTTCAATACTCATCTCTTACCACCTCACATTTTTTATAAAAACTAAATTTATTCAGAATATCTTACATTCTTACATACCTACATAAAGATAATCTCTGAGAATCGTTCACTTCCGCCTTATGGTATCAAATCTATATTTGAAACACAAACGTATGAAATAAAATCTTACTGAAAAAGCAGCTAATCTATTTTTCATAGACTAACTGCTTAAAACTCCGTTCCATTACCAAATTCCCGTTTAATTTCCGCTTCAACATCATCCGCCGAATATATTCTGCCTGCTTTAATATCTTCCATGCCCTTCTCTATTTCCGCATTAAGCTGTTCTTTTGTCAGAGAGCCATATGCAACCGGCTCTTCATAAGCCGGAAGTTTCATTTCAAAAGGAATTCCTCTCTGTAATACAATCTGCCTCAGAAACATTCCTACCGCATTGGACATCGGGATACCAAGCCTATCAAGCACCTGCTCCGCCTGTTCTTTTACTTCAGGCTCTACACGTGCAAATACATTTGCTGTTCTTGCCATAAATAGTACCTCCTCTTTTTTCTTCATTATATCTTATATGATTGCGATATGCAATCTATTCGCAATCTATTTTCATAAGATAACCGCCGGATATATTTTTTAGTACAAAAAAAGCACCTCTCAAATTATCTCTAAGAAGTGCTCTTGTTATAATACATATCAGTTATTGATTCTATCATCAAACCTTTGTTTTGACATCATGATTTTAGAATTTTTATATTTATTTTTAGTACAGCTTAGCTCCTGACGGTATATGATTATCTACCATTATAAGATGAAGTTCTTCGCCCTCGCCCTCTTTAAGCTCATTTACGGCGCTCAAGAGCATACCGCATGATTCAATTCCCATCATTGCTCTTGGCGGAAGGTTTGTAATAGCGATAAGTGTCTTTCCGACAAGCTCCTCAGGCTCATAGAACTCATGAATGCCTGAAAGAATTGTTCTGTCCCTGCCTGTTCCGTCATCAAGAGTGAACTGTAAAAGCTTCTTGCTCTTTGGAACTGCAACACAGTTCTTTACCTTTACCGCTCTGAAGTCTGATTTTGAGAATGTCTCAAAGTCTACACTCTCTTCGAATAACGGCTCAATCTTCACATTTGAGAAATCTATCTTCTCATTCGGTGTAAAGAAGCCTGTATTTGAATTTGAAGACTCTTCATTTCCTGCATTAGCCGGCTTGTCAAGGCTCTTCATTGTAGGGAACAGAAGTACATCTCTGATAGCAGGTGAGTTTGTAAGCAACATTACAAGTCTGTCGATACCGTAGCCGATACCTCCTGTAGGCGGCATACCTATTTCAAGAGCGTTTAAGAAGTCTTCATCTGTATGATTTGCTTCCTCATCTCCTGCTGCAAAAGCTTCTTCCTGCGCCTGGAATCTCTCTCTTTGGTCTATCGGATCGTTAAGCTCAGAGTACGCATTTGCCATCTCTCTACCGTAGATAAAGAGCTCAAATCTCTCAACATATCTCGGATCGCTTGGCTTTTTCTTTGTAAGCGGTGACACCTCTATAGGATGATCCATTACAAATGTAGGTTGTATAAGTTTCTCCTCTACAAACTCCTCAAAGAAAAGATTGATGATATCACCTCTTGAGTGACGCTCTTCAAACTCAATGCCCTTTTCCTTTGCAAGTGCCTTTGCTTCCTCTGTTGTCTCTATACTGTCAAAATCAATACCTGAGTACTTCTTTATAGCCTCAACCATTGTAATTCTCTCAAAAGGCTTTCCAAGGTCAATCATTGCCTCTGCATAAGGAATTGTAGTAGTACCGCAAACCTTCTCTGCAAGGTATCTGAACATATTCTCAGTAAGATCCATCATGCCGTGGTAATCTGTATATGCCTGGTAAAGCTCCATAAGTGTAAACTCAGGGTTATGTCTTGTATCAACACCCTCATTTCTGAACACTCTTCCTATCTCATATACTCTCTCAAGTCCGCCTACAATAAGTCTCTTAAGGTAAAGCTCAAGTGAAATACGAAGCTTTACATCTTCATTCAAGGCATTGAAATGTGTATTGAAAGGTCTTGCGGCCGCACCGCCCGCATTGCTTACAAGCATCGGTGTCTCAACTTCCATAAATCCCTGACCGTCAAGGAACTTTCTGATCTCTGTTATAATTTTTGATCTCTTTATGAATGTGTCCTTTACATCGTCATTCATTATAAGATCCACATATCTTTGACGATATCTTGTATCTGTATCTGTAAGTCCGTGGAATTTCTCAGGCAGCGGCTTCAAACTCTTTGAAAGCAGTACCACATCTGTAGCATGAAGGCTTATCTCACCTGTCTGTGTTTTGAATACCGTACCTGTAACACCTACGATATCACCGATATCAAGCTTTTTGAAAGCCTTGTACTCGTCCTCTCCTACAGAATCTCTTGCTACATATACCTGTATTCTTCCTGTTAAATCCTGTACATGGCAAAAAGATGCTTTACCCATGACACGCTTTGACATAAGTCTGCCGGCAATCTTGACACTTTTTCCGTCCAATTCATCAAAATTATCCTTTATGTCTTTACTGTGCTTGTCCACAGTGTACTTTGTAATGAAGAACGGATCGTTATTTGCCGCCTGTAACTCGGAAAGTTTGTCTCTTCTTGCTTTTAAAATGTGATTCAAATCCTCACTTGCCATTGATTCATTGCTCTTTGCCATATTTCCTCCTTAAGATACCCTTTGTATTTCTAATACTATATATTCTGAAACACCTGCCTGTGTTTCTACTACCGCTATTTCACCGACCTTTTTACCAAGTAACGCTTTACCAAGCGGTGACTCGTTACTTATCTTTCCTGCAAGTGAGTCCGCCTCTGTAGAACCTACTATTTTGAAATCAAGTTCCTCGTCAAAGTCCTTATCAAGTACCTTAACCATACAGCCGATACCTATTGTATCCAAATCAACTTCATCTTCTACAACCACTTCAGCGTTTTTAAGTAGTGCCTCAAGCTGTTCTATTCTTGCCTCTATATCTCTTTGCTCATCCTTGGCAGCATCATATTCTGCATTCTCTGAGAGATCGCCCTGTTCTCTGGCCTCTTTTATCTTTCCGGCTATTTCTTTTCTCTTATTTACCTTCAGATCCTGTAACTCTTCCTCTAAGTTTCTAAGTCCCTCATAAGTTAATATATGCTTTTTCTCTGCCATATTTCCTCCATTTTGACTTCTATTTCACTCCTGCTTAAGTAAAACTGTCTTTATATTTTTATTTTGAAGTCAAAACTTTAACTTCAATTTGTCAACCCGTTTAAGATTAGAAAAAAACCACTATACCGGCGTATGTGGCGAATTTAATACATAATCTAACTAGTTCCGATGCATTATACAATGGACTTTGTAAACTGTCAAGTGGTAAAATCTCATATTTTAAGCCGATTTTTAAGCGTTTTTCACCGTATATCCTATGTATAAATATTTATTCCAAATAAAAAGACAGGCTTGCTCAAGGCCTGTCTTTTAAGTAAGAGGAAATTTCAATATGTGTAACACTGTATATTATCAAATAAGGTTGCTCAAGTCTTACTTGATATATATGATAGCCGCCCATATTAAATAACAGCTACCATATCTTAAATTAGGAAAACCTAATATTAAGACCTAAAATTAAAATGCAGCTAACTGCTTTCCTGCCGCCTCAAGTGCAGCTTTTGCGTCTTCATCCGGCTCAAGGTTTGCTATAATGCCTTCTCCACCTATGATATTGGCACCTGCATTCTGCATACGCTCAACCCATAGTCTCATCCACTCTCCGTCGCCCCAATCATATGAACCGAACAGAAGGATATTCTTGCCTGATACCTTGCCTTCAATCTCTGTTACAAAGCTATCTACTGATTCGTCTAACTCCTCAGCACCCATTGCAGGGCATCCGATAGCAAATGCAGGCTGTGCCAGTAACTCATCAACATTTACACTGTCAACAAATACAAGCTCAGGTGTTCCGCCTGCAGCCTTTACTCCTTCAGCTATAGCATTTGCCATAGCCTCTGTGTTTCCTGTTGAACTCCAATAAACAATAATTGCTTTATCCATTTTTTTCTCCTTATTTCTAGGCTGAAACTTTTATCAACAAGCTATACTCTCCAGCTCTCTACCGGATAAAAACTCATCAATAGCAGTCTCTCTCGCCTCATCATAGCTTAAAAACTTTTTTCTGGTTTCCTCCAAGTTACCGTATATTTTCCAATATCCGCTATGCAAATATCTCTCTCCCTTGTTCTCAAGAAAGCCTTTTATATCGCATATCGGATACCCGAGGAACACACCGACCTCATGTGGGAACTCTTTCATCTTATTATAAAAGCCGTTCATCCTTTGATGCAGTCTAATAAGATTTGATATAAAATCATCTCTCCTATACCCGAACTCTCTCAGGTAGTCACTAACCTCTTTACTCCTCAGATGTTCTTCCAACTCTTTTGCTCTGTATACCATCACCAAATGTCGCTTCTTACAGGTACAAAGGATAATCAAGCTGATATTCGTATTATGCAGTTTCATACTTATTCTGGCCAACTCTTTGTCATTTAAAAAGAGCATACCGGAAATCCTTTTCCCCTTCAGCACTGCGGCATTTTGAATGATAAGCCTAAGTTCTACACTGTTCTCACCATCAGTTGCCAGCTTATTTACTATCTCAACCGGCATACCTACCTCCGTTTTATTCTTCAAGGAAATTTATTCCTCTTGGTTAGCACTCCCTAACTTTATCATTTTAACTGCACTTTGTCAATAGTTTTTTTTCTAATTTTTTTAAAAATATAAGCCGTATATGATAAAGTCCTAATATACCCCAAACGAAAATGTCCTGTTTA